>PMIW01000102.1 GCA_003158365.1 Ignavibacteriota bacterium
AATGCATAAACATTTTTTCGATTAAGTTATTCATCATCTTTCCCCCGCCGCCGTGAGCCATTGTAACGGTATCATAATCAGCAATCGGAAGCGGGCAGGATAATTTTTCAAGAATGTTTTTTTCTTCTTCCATACTTATAATATTTTTTTCTCTTTATATAAATAGTAAGCAGAACAGGCTCCTTCGGTGGAGACCATTGTTGCGCCAAGCGGGTGTTCAGGATTGCATTTCGTTCCAAACGCCGGACAATCACCGGGCTTTTTTATTCCCTGCAAAATCAATCCGCTAATGCATTCACCGGATTCTTCGATTGTATAATCCAAAACACCGAATTTTAATTCAGCATCATAGTCTTTATATTTTTCTTTTAACTTGAATCCGCTTTCTTCAATCTCACCAATTCCTCTCCACTTACTGCTGCTGACTTCAAAGACTTCATACATGATTTCCTGCGCTTTCAAATTTCCGTCACGGGAAACTACTCTTGCATATTGATTTTCTACTTCATGTCTTCCTTCTTCGAGCTGCGATACGCACATATAAATTCCCTGCAATATATCGAGCGGTTCGAATCCCGTTACGACAATCGGAATTTTATATTCATTTGCTATTTCTTCATATTCTTTATAACCCATAACGGTGCATACGTGACCTGCGGCAAGAAATCCCTGCACACGATTATTTTTTGAATTTAAAATTGCTTTTATCGCAGGAGGCACAAGAACGTGTGAAACAAGAACGGAAAAATTTTTAATACCCGTTTGATAAGCAAGGGATACTGCCTGAGCATTAGGAGGGGCAGTGGTTTCAAAGCCCACCGCAAAAAAAACTACTTCCTTATCCGGATTTTCTTTTGCAATTTTCACTGCATCTACAGGCGAGTAAATAATCCTGACATCGAATCCAAGTGCTTTCACTTTCAGCAAATCAGTGTTTGAACCCGGCACTCTCAGCATATCACCAAACGAACAAAATNNATCAATTTTTTCCACAGGTGTAACGCAAACGGGACATCCGGGACCGTGTATCAGGTTTATTTTTTTTGGAATCAATTCATCTATTCCGTATTTAACAATCGAATGTGTCTGCCCTCCGCAGATTTCCATTATGTTCCAATCATGCGTAACCTTTCTGTGAATTGCATCCAGCATCTTCTTCGTTTTTCCGGAATCCCTGTATTCATCGAGGTACTTCATTCAATATCTCCAATTTGTTTCAGGTAATCCATTGTCTTCTGTGCTTCCTCTTCATCTATAATATTCAGTGCAAAGCCGACGTGAGCGAGAACATAATCCCCTACTTTTGCTTCGGGAATAAATGAAATATTAATTACCTTCAAAGCCCCGCCAAAGCTGACTTTAGCCGTTCTCAGCAATTCATCACTATCGTTTATTTCAAAAATTTTTCCCGGTACAGCAAGGCACATAATTTTTTATTTGTTTTTTATAAAATAAGAATAATATGCAATTTGTCCTAATGAAATTCCNNTTCTGAAAACACCCGCCGCTCAGAGCAACATTTTTTTCTTTGATTAGCTTTGCAATATCAACAATTATTTTAACCAGTGTATTATGAAATTTTAAAGAAATAATATTTTTAGATATATTTTCTTTTTCCTGAATTAATTGTTTAATCATTGAAGTCCAATCTATAATGTACACGCTTTTTTCATTTCCAATTTCATATTCATAATTATCCTGTGAAGTATATCCGTTTGTTAAAAATTCAAGCTCCATCGCTGCCTGCCCCTCGAAACTGACTTTCTGCCTCATATCCAGAATAGATGCAACCGCATCGAACAATCTTCCTGCACTCGAGCATTCGGGAGAATTAATTTTTTTCTTTAGCATCTGCAGTAATATCCCGGAATCTTTTTTTGAGACTTTTTCCGAAGAATACTTTACCGCTTCATCACCATAAATTTCATAAAGCAAACCGAATGCCGATTTATAAATATCTTTAAAAGAACTTTCCCCTCCCGGCAAGCGGAATTTTTTTAAATGAGCGACTCTTTTGTATCCGTTTTCATCAAATCTTAGAAACTCTCCTCCCCAGATTGTCTTATCAAGTCCGAAACCCGCGCCATCCCAGGATATCCCGAGCACAGGCTCTTTTATATCATTCTCAGCAATAACAGATAAGATATGTGATACGTGATGCTGTACAGATTCTACATTTTTAAATTTTTCTTTTGCATATTTCGCGGAAATGTAATCAGGGTGTAAATCACTTACAACAATATCGGGTTCAATTTTATAAATTTCCCTGAATTTATCAATTGTGCTGCAAAAGCTGTTGTACGATTCAATTGTTTCAAGGTCACCGATGTGCTGGCTGATAAAAACCCCGTTGCCTTTTGAAACGGCTATTGTATTTTTCAAATGCCCGCCAACGGATAATATTTGCTTTTTATTTTCAGTACTGATGATAACGGGCATGGGTGCATAACCTCTCGCCCTCCTTAATAAAACTTTTTCATTCAGAATAATTCGTGCAATCGAATCATCGACATACCTGTATATTGGCCTGTTATGAACAAGGAATAAATCAGCTATTCCTTTTAATCTAAGCAAAGCTTCTTTCTCATCTATACAAATCGGCTCATCCGAGATATTTCCGCTCGTTGCTACAACCGGGCTTTTCAGATATTTCATTATTATAAGGTGAAGCGGAGTATATGGAAGCATTATCCCGAGGTAAGGATTTAATGGTGCAACCTCGTCCGGTATTTTGCAATCACTTTTTCTTTTTAATAATACTATCGGTGCTTGTGCAGATGACAACAATATTTTTTCGGTTTCACTTACTTCGCAGTCACTTATTACAGATTCTATATCGGGATACATCATAGCAAAAGGTTTTTCTTCGCGGTTCTTTTTTTCTCTTAATCTTTTTACCGCTTCCGGATTCATCGCATCCACAACGAGATGAAATCCGCCTAATCCTTTCACAGCAATTATTTTTCCTTCTTTAATCGCTTTTACAGCATCCAATATCGCATCAATATGAAAATCCAGAATTGTACCGTCTGAATTCCACAACTCTATGTGCGGACCGCAAACAGGACAGGCATTCGGCTGGGCGTGAAACCTCCTGTCACCTGGATTTTTATATTCTGCTTTGCATTCGTGACACATTTCAAATTTTTTCATTGTTGTCCTATGCCTGTCGTAAGGAAGAGACTCTATTATAGAATATCTTGGTCCGCAATTCGTGCAGTTTGTAAACGGATAAAGATATCTCCTGTTTTTTTTATCGAATATTTCTTCTTTGCATTCTTTACAGGTCGAAATATCGGGCAGTACGATTGCATCCGGAGAGCCGCTTAAATCACTTTTCCGTATTTCAAACTTATCGAATTTAATTAACGGGAGATTTTCAACTGATATTTTTTGAATTAAAGAGATTGGAGGTTTGTCAGATTGGATTTTTTCAGTAAAATCCTTTAGTATATTTTCTTCACCTTCGGCATCTATTATTACGCCATGCGGAGTATTTAACACGTATCCTTTTAAGCCGAGCGATATTGCAAGTTTATAAATAAAAGGACGAAACCCCACACCCTGAACAGCACCTTTGATTGATATTTTTATCCGATGTGCCAAAGTTTATTTATTGATGAAAGAAAAACTAATCTTTAATATTTTCCAGAATCCAGCTGCACCATTCTTTAATTCCTTCCCCGGTAGTGCAGGATGTTTCGAATATTTTTAAATTTGGATTTATCTTTAGTGCGTTTTCCCTTAATTCTTTAACATTACAATTTACATATGGAAGAAGGTCAATCTTATTTATTATAAGGATGGAAGAATTTATAAACATCTTCGGATATTTCAGCGGCTTATCGTCACCTTCGGTTGTACTTAACACAACCACTTTATAATCTTCCCCGAGGTCGTAACCTGCAGGACAGACAAGGTTTCCGACGTTTTCTATTACAAGAAATTTAATTCCTTTCAAATCAATATTTTCAAGCGCATCTTTCACAAGCTTAGCATCAAGATGGCATCCGCCATTTGTTACTATTTGTACAACAGGTACATTATATTTCTCTACTCTTTTTGCATCGAAATCGGTCTGCACATCTCCCTCAATCACAGCCAGCTTAATTTTACTCTTTAGTACTTCAATGGTCCTCTCAAGTATACTTGTCTTTCCCGAGCCCGGTGAGCTTACAATATTAATTACAAATGTATTATTATCTTTAAATTTATTCCTGATTTGCGTTGCAAGCTCATCGTTTTTTTCGAGGACTTTTCTTTCGATTGTAATGATACCCATAAAATAATAATTTTATTTTTTAAGAGTCCAGTTCAACTTCTATTATTTTCATATCTGTGCCTGAGATTATATTTGTATCGTATCCTTTACACTTATCACACAAGCGGATTCCGAATGTATTTGTAGTCTCGGATTTACACGAATTACAGAAAAGTTTAAACGGAATATTTCTTATTTCCATTTCAGCATTTTTAAAAGGAGTTTCAAGTTTAATTGCATCGAAACAGAACAGGAGAGAATCGGCAACAATTCCCGAAAATTCACCGACTTCCAATAAAACTTTTTTTACGTTCGTGTAGTTATTTACAGGAACATTATCTTTCACAATATCGATTATATTTTGAGCAACCGATAATTCGTGCATATTCAAACTTAATATAAATTTTAAACATCCGATTATTTTCCAACCCTGTTTATAATATTTATTAACGGCTGAAATGCATCCGGAGTAATAGCATCCTGACCGACAAACGGGTGGTCCAGCACATA
This sequence comes from Ignavibacteriota bacterium, assembly GCA_003158365.1. GTDB lineage: Bacteria > Bacteroidota > Ignavibacteria > Tepidaquicellales > Tepidaquicellaceae > FEN-1279. Next base: position 4,772 of record PMIW01000102.1, read on the forward strand.
TATCAGGTATAACACAAGCACACACACAAATACTAAAAATGCCGTCATAATATACTGATGCAAAATATTTTTTGTGCTGAAGAAAAATGTAAATGCCACTAGAATTACCGAAGACAATATTAATACAAGCCATAATATATCCGGCATGCTCTGCTTGCTGCTTAAAATCCTGTGCCGTCTGAATTCACGGAGTTCCTGTATATTTTTCATTGCCTGCGAAAGTACTTCTATATTTGATACCTGTTCGGTTTTTATGGATAAATATATCCTGTTCAGTTTGACAAATTGCCTCATCGCCAAACTATCCTGTTTCCCTTCCGAAAGCAATTGCCATTCCTCGTTAGTAACTCTTTTAACATATTCACGAATAGTTGATTGAATATCTGTTTTTATTGAATCGGGAAAAGCGCTTGCATCATAATAAAGGTTTTGTAGGTTATTTGCTTCACCTTCTATTTTTGAATTGGTTTCCGCCATATTAGTCCATATTGCAAAAACAACAAAAGCCATCAGTACAGCATAAATTACACATACTGCATTGTAAAGAAAACCTCCGACTTCGTGATTTTCAATGAGTAATTCATGTGATATTTTTTTCCTGATTATTTTTGTAATTAAAAGAAAAATTGTTATGCAAATAACTGATATTATGATTATGGAAACCATAAAAGGTAATTGAAGAAATATTTTCATATGTTATATATTTTTTTAAAATTTAAATAAAATCAACAACTAATAAAACATTAAAGCAACATTGTTTTAAAATTAATGGATTTAAGTTAAATCGTCAGTTATCTTAATTTTACTCTAAATTACATAAAATTTTTAATAAATTATAATTTTCAGTTCTAATTATTTTAGTAAAATATTAGACTTATTCTTCAATTGCTCGAACTCATATTCCAGACCTTTTATTCTGTCTAATTGAGAATCAGTCGGTTTTCCGGGATAAGAAATTACCGAGGAATAAACAGAGCCGATATTTTCCCTCAGTCTCATTTCTCCGGACATCATACTTTCTTTAGATGCAGCTATCGTTTTTCTTAAAGAATCTATTTCTGTACACTTTATCGTCAGGATGTTTTTTATATTTTCGTCCTGAGTCGAATTAATAATATTTTGCAAAGAGTCATAACGGGTTTTCAATTTTTCAGATATACCGGCAAGCTCTTCCTGCATATTATAAAGTTTCATGGCAGTACTTTGCTGAAGCTCCCTGTCATTCTTTGTATATGTTGCTTTTGGATTAAATCTTAAATTTAATTTCTGAGTCCAGGAATTTTCTCCTTTTACGATTTTAAAAGTATATTCACCTTCACCAATCATCGGTCCAATGAATCCCGAGAATTCAAATTTCGAACCCGTCGCAACTTTCGGGGGTTTTAATCTCATATTCCATCTTACAATATTTATTCCTTTCCTTTTTGAAGCCGGTAAAGTAATCAGGAGTTTCCCTTCGGAATCGAAAATTTCCAGTTTAATGTCTTCGGTAACTACTCTTTCCTTTAAATAATAAATTACAGCCAATTCATCCGAAGCACCAGGTCCCGTGAATTCGCCTGCCGGAGGCGGGAATGACTCACCTGCAGGTCCCTCTCTTCCGTCAATAAAATAATTTCTTGAAGGAAGAAAAACAAAATCGGAATCCAATATTTTTTGACTTATTTTTCTAAGCGGTGTAATATCATCAATAATCATAATGCCTCTTCCATGCGTGGCTAATACCAGATCATTCTCATCTTTTTGTATATCCATATCCATAACGGGAACATTTGGAAAATTATTTTTAAACTGAACCCATCCGGTACCTCCGTCAATAGAAACAAACAGGCCAAATTCTGTTCCGAGAAATAAAAGATTTTTATTGACCAAATCTTCTTTTATTTTATGTGCATACCCTTTTATATCTTCTGTAGTTATCGAGCGCCAGCTTTTTCCAGCGTCTGTTGTTTTGAAAACATATGTATTCATATCACCACTCCTGTGCCCGTCAAATGTTACATAAGCAGTATATTTATCAAAATGCGAAGCCTCAACACTTGAGCACCATGTATTCAATGGTAAACCAACAATATTATTCACAACATTTGTCCAGTTCTTTCCCCCGTCTTTTGTTACCTGCAGATTCCCGTCATCGGTTCCTACCCATATTAAATTTTCATCCAGATTAGATTCACAGATAGTATAAATGGTGCAGTGATTTTCTGCGGAAGAGTTATCAATCGAGAGCCCTCCGCTTTCTTCCTGCTTCTGTTTTTCAGGATTATTTGTTGTTAAATCTTTTGAAAGCCTGTCCCATGTTTCACCTGAGTTTTTTGTTCTGTATAAATACTGTGCACCTATATAAATTACTCCGGGATTAACAGAACTTTGTACAATCGGGGTATTCCAGTTGAATCTTAATTTTGGTTCTCCCTTTTCCTGCTGCGGCTGAACATCCTTTGATTCACCCGTTTTGAGATTTATTCTGTTTATATTTCCCCCCTGGGATTCGGAATAAATTATATTATTATCTGTAGCATCAGCAACTACTGCAAAGCCATCTCCACCGCCGACACCTCGCCAATCTTTATTTTTTATTCCGCCCGGAGCGGAAGAAGGACCTTTCCAGCTTCCGTTGTCCTGCAATCCGCCGTAAACATTGTAAGGACTCTGGTTATCAGTAGTAACGTGATAATATTGTGATACAGGCAGGTTTGCCAGGAACAACCAGTCATAACCCCTGTTAACAGATAAATAGACTCCTCCGTCTGTTCCGAGATATAATTGATTTGGATTGTTAGGATTTATCCAGAGTGCGTGATGGTCCGAATGTACCCACCCGTTTTCTCCCGAACCATCTACAAATGATTCTCCGCCGTCTTTACTTATCGATAAACTGAATGCAGGTCTGTAAACCCTGTTTGCATCTGTCGGGTCAACTAATATTGTACTAAAGTAAAATGGCCTTGCCGTGACATTCGTTGATGCGGAATTCTTTTTCCAGGTTTCCCCCCCATCGGTTGAACGGAAAAGTCCGGTATTCTTTGACTCTGCAATGGCATATATATTATTTGGCTCGGAAGGACAGACCGCAATGCAAATTCTTCCTAAATCACCTTCTGAAAAAGCCTTGTCAATACGAAACCAGGATTTTCCCCCGTCTATACTTTTAAATAATCCGCTTCCTTTCCCGCCTGATGAAAATGAATACGGTGTTCTTCTGAATTCCCACATAGAAGCATAAATAATATCGTGATTTTTCGGGTCAATAACCACATCTGCACATCCTGTCTTTTCATCTGTATATAAAATTTTTTCCCAGCTTTTTCCGCCGTCAATAGTTTTATATAATCCCCTGTCTTCACTATCTCCCCATAATGCACCGGGTACTGCAACAAAAACAATATTTCCATCTTTCGGGTCAACAGCAATTTTACTTATTCTTTCGGATTTTTCCAGCCCTACACACTGCCAGGTTTCCCCTGCATCATTTGTTTTATATAATCCTGTTCCGACCGATACACTATTTCTTACATTACATTCACCTGTTCCTACCCAGACGATTTCAGGTTTTAGCTGATCTATTGCTATAGCACCTATTGATTGTGTATACTTATCAAAAACAGGTTTAAAACTTGCCCCTCCTGTAAGCGTTTTGAAAACGCCCCCGGCGGCTGTGCCTACATAGATAATAGTTGGTTCTTTATTTACACCTTCAATCGCTGTTATTCTTCCGCTCATGCTCGCAGGTCCAATTTGTCTTGCAGATAAGTCGCCAAAAATATTGGAATTAAATTTTACCTGACCAAAAGAATAATAAGCAAAAAGAATAAAAACGAAGAAAAAAATTTTTGTTTTCATATAAAAATATTTATTTTTTCACCCGTTAAAAAAATAACTTTACTCAGCCGGCATCTTAAAAATCTCATCATCCAGATTCACATTAAATTCAACTTTATCAATCAAAACTTTTTGTGATCCAACATCCATACCTGTAACTTTTGACTCTATTAAAAACGGCATCACCATACCCTCAATTTTCTTGTAATTACCAAATGTAGTTTCGCTTTCTACTGTCTTACCCATTACTTTCCTTTTCGCTTTTGATTTTAAAATCAAATAACTGCCGGCATCTATTAAAAAGTTGGTTGACTCACCGTCCTTATCAGTAATTTTTATGTTATAAACATCAGTACCTTCCATATCCTCCTTACCAACAAATTCCGCAGTATATCCTTTTTCTTTATACTTTAAAAGTTTTCCGCCTAAATCAGCTTCTTCTTTTAAACTCTTTGCTGTCTCGTCGTCCATTTTTTCGGGTTTTTTAGAACCCGTCATGGGATTTATCATCCAGCCCATTTTTCCGTCATATCCCTGAAGAATTTTCATTCCCTGTACATAAATCTCTACCAAAATCATTTCATTATTTTTTAAATATATAGTAATGGGAATATCCATACCCTGCATACTCATAAATCCGGTTACTTTTTGTGATTTTACTGAGTCTATTTTGCTTATTCCTCCAATGGCATCAATATGTTTATCAATAATTTCATCTGCGGTTTGAGCAAAGCCGTTAGAAATAAAGAACAATACAAAAATAAGACTTAAAACTAATTTTACGTTTTTAATATTCATAATTGTTTTTTTTAATATAATATAATTTAAGTAATTCAATTATAATTTGAAATTAATATATTTTATGTTATTTAAATGATTTTAGTAACAAAAAAGCCGGGGATAGCCTCCCGGCTTTAAATGTAATGTTAAATATTATTATCTTTTATAATAAATATTCGAAAGACATCCTGAATGAATCTGACTGCATTTAACATAATCACCAAAGAATCTATAAACTTTATTGAACATCGCGAAGTATCAGCTAAAACAAAACCCGGTTTATCTGGATAATCTTCACATTAAACTTTTTTACGGGTTCAACAGTAATAAAATTCAATTTTATATTAATCGGTTAGAAATACCAAACTTTAATCAAAGAAATATTTTCCTTTTCTTTGTATAATTTATCAATATATGATAAATTATATCTGCAAATTTTGGATTTCATCAAACCGAAAATTACTATCAGTAAATCTATGAATAATACCATAATGATACTAACTGTTCGTGTAAGCCCTATAGCTCTTAACTGAAATACCGAATAAAAATCAATAATTCTTGATGATATTCCGAAATTAAAACCCAGAAGTAAAAAAATTATTATTATCCAATAAAATATCTTTTTCATCATAGTTTCTTTTTTTACTATTCCGATTAAATTGCCTGTTACCACTATTTCATCAGCCTTGTCTTTCCGGGCTTTTTTAAGTTCTTCAATTGTGTTTACTTCTATTTTTTCCATTGAATAAACCTTCTATGATTTTTGAAATATTATTTAATTAAGACCATCTTTTTATTTTCAATAAAATCACCAGCTGTTATTCTGCAGTAATATATTCCGCTTGACATTTGTTCAGCATTCCAGACAACACCGTAATATCCCGGCATTAATTTCTGATTTAGTAACACCGAAACTTCTCTGCCAATTGCATCGTAAATTGTCAATTTGACATTGCTCATTTTTTTAATCTGGAAACTAACTTTCGTTTCCGGGTTAAACGGGTTTGGATAGTTCTGATAAAGTAAAAATTCATTAGTGCTATTATTAGATATATTAATAATTCCAATCGGGTTTCCATCGGACTGGTTTCCTGTCCTTCTTGTATTTTTTTGGAAAGTCCCCCAAACAGGTAAATTGGCATTCAATCCGTTACTGGTTTCATATCTCATTTCAGTGGAATCATAAAATGCCAGCATCCGACCTGATTCCGTTCCTAAATAAAGTGAACCCGATTTATAAAGAATCGGACAACTGATCTTCGAGCTGTCGAGATAATAAAATTTTCTGTTCTTATTAATATCCAGCCCGATAAATTCTCCGGCATCATTACCAAAATATATCGTAGGTGTGTTGGTAATAACAGGAGTTGACTTTATTGCTCCCAGGGAACTGTAATTCCAGAACAATGTACCGTCGTATTTTACAGAATACAAATTTCCGTTTGCTGTGCCTGTATATATATGACCGCCGGCATCAATAACAGGTGAACTTGTGACAGCTGAATTTAAATTGTACTGCCACACTACCGACGGCTGTCCTGCTGATGGCAATGAAATCTTATTTAATTTCCCGCCTTTCGTTCCGACATAAACATATCCGAATTCATCGATTGCAGGCGATACAAAAACAGAATCATTTAAATTCAAAATCCAATCCGGGACCGGAGGAATTGCGATTGTTGCTAGTTTAAATCCATATAATGTACCACAGGATGAAACGAATATCAGTTTGCCGTCATTGCTTATCACCGCTGAAGTTTTAACAGGGGAATCGGCAAAATAACTCCAAACAATATTTCCTGCTGATTTATTGATTGCAATAAAGTTGTTGTTTGTAATTCCAATGTATAATCTGTTACGTGCACTATCTATTGATGGTGTAGAATTGCATGTTGCACCAAGCGGCACCGGAGGCCATAATACAGTTGCGTTTTTTGATATTCCGTACAAATTATTGTCAGCCGAAACTAAGAATATTGATGTGTCAGCTCCAATTGAGCAAGGAGAGAGAATATTTCCTGAAGTTGAAAAAGGATATATCGTATTTCCGTTTATATCCGTTCTGTAAACTGCATTTCCTGATACAGTATATAATATGCTGTCACCTATAAGACTTGAACCCCCTATCGGACCTGATGTATATTTTTTAAAAACACTTCGTACTACGAAAGCTGAAGCTGAATCATTATTACCTAAATGGTTTTTTATTTTCAGAATTACAAAAGTGGAACCCTGTGGAAAACTATATGTCATTGTGTGCTGTGTGCTAATCAACTGGTTATTTATGTACCAGAAAACCGAATCAATAATTCCCGTACAAAGGCTGTCTGAAAGTGTAACGTTTTCTTTGGAAATTCTGCCTGAATTTGGATTGTAAATATTGTTTAGTCTTGCATTAAGAAATATCAGATTCTTCTTAATTATTTTCCCATGCTCTCCAATTGCATACAAAGCATTTCCGGAATAAGCAATATCCGTTAAATTATAATTTGTACCTGAGGTATCACGTGTAAAGCCCGTAATTCCGCTGTTAGTCTTATAAATAGTTCCGTTATTTCCTACTACATACCCTGAATCGACAGTAAACCAATATTCACTATTTAATCGTGTCGGAGAAATAAGAGTCCTATTTGACCAGCTAGCCCCGCCATCTGTTGTTCCTGATATACAACCGGAATCATTTGGATTATATCCTACTGTCCAACCCGTCAATTGATTTAGAAACTGAATTTTTAAAAAAGTGGATACCCTTGTTTTCGTAACCGGAAGCCACTGAGCACCTCCGTTTGTTGTTCTATTTACTATACCCTGGGATGTGTCGTTACCTCCGCAAACATAACCTGTTTGTGTATTTAAAAAATAAATTCCATTTAACCGGTAAGTCGTATTTGACGTCTGAAAACCCCAAATAACACCTCCTGTCTTGGTTTTTTTAATTTTCCCCCCTGTTCCTGCTACCCAACCTGAATCTGTAGTGCCAACAAAGAATATCGCATTCCAGTCAGTATTAGTAGTATCGGTACTGGATATACTCCAGCTTTGTCCACAATTTGTTGTCTTTATTGCAATAACACCATTTAATCCACAGATATAGCCGGTATTTACATTAGCAAAATGAACATCTTTAAATGCAGCAACGACAGGGCTTGAAAGTGCTGTCCAGTTTACACCCGCATTAGTTGTTTTCAGAATTGTACTGTTTTCCCCTACAGCGAAACCTGTATTTATATTAACAAAGTAAGTTCCATTCAGAGTATTTATCGTATTACTTGTTTGTGAAATCCAACCGTTTTGAGAAAAACTAACTTCTGAATAAAAAAATATTGCACACAGGAAAGTTAAAAGTCTGACCGTTCTCATTGGGGTGTAATTATAATTTATTAATTGATTTTTTAAAAATACAATAACACGCCAGCTACTATATTTTCTCTTCACATTTGTTTTAAAACAGAAAATGTAATTAATAATGTTATTTGTTTTTAAAACAAGTATGAAAAATTCTATTTCCAATCAATTAGTAGCTTGCGTGTATTGTCCGTGAAAAAAAATTAAATATTATTTACCCTTTTTATTTAATTAATAATAATTTTTTAGATAATAAATATTCTTTTGAAGCAGAATTTGCCGACATTACAAGAAAATATACCCCGCTTGAGAGATTATTTCCGTTAATTTCTTTAGTATAATATCCTGCCAGGGAATTTTCATTTATTATATTTAAAACTTTTTTACCCGATACATTATATAAATCAATCTTTACTTTGCTGTTTTCAGGTAATGCAAAGTCAAACTTGGTTGCGGGGTTAAACGGATTCGGGTAATTTTGAGATAAATTATATTTCACCGGTAATCCTATTTCGACAGTATTATTTAAATCATAATATTTATAATTTCCGTTATTATCAACCTGCTTTAAACGATATTCATATTTTCCCGAAGAAAGTTTAGTCTCCGTAAACTGATAATTATTAATTCCGGAAGAGTTTTTCCCTTTTACGAAGCCCAAAGGAATCCATATACTGTTTGAACCGGAAATCGTTCTTTCAACCTGAAATCCCGAATTATTCTGTTCATTTGATGTTGTCCAGGTCAGAGTTAAATCTCTCTCTTTAACTGAAAAAGTAAAATTTGTCAATTTGACCGGTAACGGACCTGAAAAAGGATTATCTGTTGAATTACCGCCGTAAGCAAACTGGCTGAACTCCGTAAGCCCCGAGCGAGATGCTGTCGGGTCGTCGTTTGATCCTGTTCCGTTTACGTGAGTACCAAGCGCCTGCCAGTCATATCCCGAAGAAGGTCTTTTAAGTAATCTTAATAACTGATAATTGAGAATTGAATAACCGCCTATATTAAAGCCCTGTCCCTCTAACCCTATGGTATATGTCCCGCATGTAATTCCCGAATTATCAATTTGCCAATATCCCGTCGAACTATATTTATCTACAGTATATCCGTTATCATTAATAGGATTTGGCGAATTAGTACCCGGATCAGAAGGTATGAATTTCGCAGTTAGTGTACCGCCAGTTGAAGGCGCACAAGTATAAGATAATATTATTTTATTTAAATTACCCGCTGTACCAACCGGAAAAATCACATTCGAGACTGTTGCTGGAGCAAACCATCTTCTAAACCCGCCGGCAATATCAGTAATAATTTTTCCCGAAGTATAAGATAAAGTCCCGCAATTAACTGTACTCGTTCCTAATGTTAAAATATTTGAATTTGTATTTATATTTCCATTTGTCATAATTAAATTCCCGCTGATAGTCGGACTTCCTGTTAATATAAATCCATTGGCATTATTAAATTCCACATTGCCTAACGTTACACCTGAAATAGAAGCTGTAGAAGTCTTTCCCGTTAATAGAATTTCTCCAGAACCGCTACTCGAATGTACGGCATTTCCCGATATGTCCCCTTTAACAGAAATTAATTTACCATTATCATTAAGCACTCCTGAAACTAAATTCAAATTTCCGTTTATCGTAATATCACTATTTAAAGTCACTGTATTTGAACTGTTATTTGTAAAGTTCATTAATGTGGTAGAAGGAATTTCATTTCCCAGTGTTATGGCATTCGTTCCTGAATATATCACGTTAACAAAATATGAACCAAAATTAGGCGGACAACACAGAGTTCCATTTGACCTGTATATTGTCGTATTATTATTATATCCCAATTTAAGTAAATAAATGTTTTTATCTAAATTACCTGCCCCAAGATTCAAACTGTCAGAAATATTTATATCTTGAGACATAACCGTATTAAATCCAATATAGACGTAATTAACATTTCCTGACGGAGGGATTTCATAACCTGTACTAATCGGAGCCGAAGAAGAAATATATAATATATTTACCCCCCCTGTACCAAATGAAGGGGAGGTATCAAACCTTCCGGCAGGATTTGAGGAACCCGATGCTCCTCGTTGAATCGTTCCGTTTCCGCAATATCCTATGGTTAATTTTCCACTGTTTGCAATTAAACCGCAAAATAAATTAACCGTTAATACTGTAATTTGGTTCGATGCTGCATCTATCGTCAGACCATTTGAATTATTTACAGTTAAAATAGAGAGAGGGTTAATAACAAATCCGGAATTTGTAAAAGTTTGAGCCGCACTCCCGCAAAACTGAAGCTGACTGCAATTTTCAGTGCCGGTTATTGTTCCGCTATTATTCAGATTTCCGTAAATATTTAATGTTAAATTCTGATTAATCGTTAAACTACCTGAATTATTTATTATAATGTTATTACATGATCTGTTTACATCATTTAGTGTTATTATGTGTCCAGACTGAATTAACACGTTATCATATTGACCGGGAACACTGGCGGTGCTCCATGTCGAAGGATTGCTCCAAATACCTGTTGCAACAGAGTATATATAAAAACTCTTCTTTAATATTTTTCCTGAATTTCCAACAGCATATAAAGCATTTCCTGAATATGCTATATCCATCAAATTATTTGTTGTCCCGGATGTTTCAGTAATCCAATTTTGTCCAACATTTGTACTTTTTAAAATTGCTCCGTTATTTCCAACAACATATCCTGAATCAACAGTAAACCAATATTCGCTATTTATTCTTGAAGATGAGATAAGAGTTCTAGCTGACCAGGAAACCCCTCCATCTGTTGTTTTTGATATACATCCTGAATCATTCGGATTATACCCGACTGTCCAACCGGTTAACTGATTTGAAAATTGAATTTTTAAAAATGCCGATACTTTTGCTATCGTGTAAGGAATCCATTGACCACCCCCGTTTGTTGTTCTATTTACTACACCTTGCGCTATATCGTTACCACCGCAAATATAACCTTTTTGTCCATTAAAACAATAAATTCCATTTAAACGGAAAGTTGTATTTGAAGTCTGTGCACCCCAACTAGTTCCGCCGTTTTTAGTTTTTTTAATAATTCCGCCCGTTCCTGCTACCCATCCTGTATCATTTGTACCAATAATGAATATCGCATTCCAGTCTGTTGCATCAGTGCTAATAATGCTCCAGCTTTGTCCAATATCAGTTGTTTTTATTATCACTCCATTTAAACCACTGATGTAACCTGTATTTACATTGGCGAAATGAATATCCTTAAATGTTGCTACTACAGGACTTGATATAACAAACCAGTTTAATCCTTCATTAGTAGTTTTTAAGATTGTGCTGCTCTCTCCAATTGCAAAACCTGTGCTCGAGTTTACGAAACACACACCGGTCAGATTATTCGTAGTATTACTTGTAAGAGAATACCACCCTGTTTGAGAATGCCCAAACTGTGATAAAGAAAATGAAATTAATAATACTGTAATAAATTTTAAAAGAAAAATATTTCTCATTTATTATTATTTTAAAATTATCATTTTTTTAGTTTCAACAAAATCCCCTGCTACGATACGGTAATAATATGCACCGCTGGAATATTTTGCTGCATTCCAGTTTACATCGTAATTACCCGGTTTTAATATTTGATTAACAAGTACATCAATTTCTTTACCCAAAACATCGTACACAACCAGCCGGACTTCACAAGTACTGCTTATCTGGATATTTATTGTTGTATTCGGATTGAAAGGATTCGGGTAATTTTGTCTGAGTTCAAATCTATTAGGAACGTTGCTTGATATTAATCTGACACCTGTATCTAATGTGTCACATAATCCAACACCATTCCTTTCAACATTATTTTGAAATACTCCCCAAACAGGAACACTTTTCACTCCGGTCTTTATTCCATCAACAAACTGGGTGGTATCAAAAGAGGTCGAATCAAAAAATGCAAATACTTTTCCTGCTTCATTTCCGGCATATATCGAGCCGCATTTATATAAAACCGGACAGGATATTTTTGAATGCGCACTGTCAAGATAATAAAACTTCACATTTCCGTTTAATGTATCCAGCCCGATTAATTCACCCCCATCATTTCCAAAGTATATTCGGTGAGACCTTGAAATAGCAGGTGTTGACTTAATTGTATAACCCGAAGTATATTCCCAATTTAAATGGGAAGTTTGATTATTATAATTATCATTAAA
>PMIW01000036.1 GCA_003158365.1 Ignavibacteriota bacterium
CAAAGCCTTCAACAGGAATAGACGGTAATCCATTGCAGGCTTGCACCCAGTTGATCCCGCTGTTAGTACATGTATAAAGACCATGCTCGGTTCCGGCTTATAAAATGTTTTGATTCTCAACAAGATAAGTTAACATATTCTGAGCTCCTCCCGGATTCTGAATCAAAGACCAGTTTGCACCGTTATTTGTAGTCTTATACATCACATATTCTGCCGACTAATTCCAGATTTGGACAAGACCGAAATTATTATTTGTAAAAATACAGTTGCTGAAGATGTAATAAGATGGAATTCCGTTATCGCTCCTTATCCAGTTCACTCCAAAATTAGTAGTTTTATAAATTCCCTGATTTGTACCTAAAAAAATTATATCCCCCCTCGGACAAAAATTATTTGAAGCGTCGAAGACAGGAACAGACATTATATTCCAGGTAATGCCCTTATTTGTCGAATAACATAATCCTTGGGATGTAAGCAGGTAAATCCTTTCAGAATCATAGCGGAAACTATATGAAGAGGATGTTGTTCCAAGCTGAGAAATCTGGTTCCATGTAGTTCCATAGTTCCTGCTCATGTACACTCCATGAGCATCCGAACCGGCTATAACAACACTGTCTGCTGCTAATACACTAGGGAAATTATAATCGGAAAATCCGTTGTTGGAACCAAACCAATTCACGCCGAAATTTGTCGATTTAAAAATTCCGCTTTCACGGTTAGCAAACAAACCATTGTTAGTAATTAGACAGGATTTCATACCGTTAGAAATAAGTCCTGCAGCAGTCGGATTAAAAGTAATACCAGAATTTGAACTGATATATATTAAATAATTCAAGTAAGAGAATAAATAAGAAACTGTAACAATATTACCCCGAGCTGTTACTGAATTAACCTGTGCATTACTTGGCGAAGGAAGACCGGACACACTCGTCCAGTTTTGTCCGAAATTTGTTGATTTATATATAGTGTTATTTCCTCCACCTCCGGCATAGATTGTGTTCCCACAAGTTGCAATAGAAGATACACTAAATCGAAATCCCGTATCACCAACTATTACGCTATCCCAATTATCTCCATTATTTGTACTAAAACACATTTTCCCTCTCGATCCAATACCAGCTTCTGCAAATAAATAATTCCCAACAGAACCAATTGCCTCGATGGACATTCCAAGATAAGTATTTGAAGTTGACCAATTAAGTCCGTCATCACTGCTTCTAAATACTTTGCCACTGCATCCTAAAAAAATATAGTTGTCTTTAAGGTGAAATGATTTTACAATATTATATGTCAATCCACTATTGGAAAGATACCAGTTTACCCCATGGTTTGTTGTTCGATATACACCATTATAAGTAGCCAACATTACTGAGGATGGGGTTGAAACAATCGATTGTATAACCGAAAATGAACCATTAGTAAAATCCTGCCATGAACTTCCATTGTCAGAACTTCTGAATATTAAACCATTATTTGTAATTGCAAAAATATATCCCGAACTGTCTTTTGTCATCATATTTATATTAGCACCGTCAGTTATACTGATTTTTTGCCATTGTGCTTCCGAACGCAAAATAAAAACTGATGTGATAAGAGTAAAAATTGTAATTACTGTAATTAATAATTTATTCATAATTTTTAATAAAATTATTTTATTAATACCATTTTTTTCGTTATCGAAAAATCCCCTGCCTGTAACCTGTAAAAATAAATCCCGCTCGGATAATTTGATGCATTCCAGTTCACTTCATATGTACTCGCAGACTGCTTTTCATTAACTAATGTTTCTACTTCTTTACCAAGAATATTATATACACTCAATTTTACATTCTGAATACTTGATACTGAATACTTGATACTTGTTGTTGGATTAAAGGGATTCGGAAAGTTTTGAGAAAGTAAATAATTCTTGGGAATTTCCGATGGTATTTTTCTTATAAAGACACTTCCTCCATTGGTCGTTTTAAGAATTGTTCCTTGTGCTCCTGCAATCCAACCAGTCTGTGAATTTGTAAAAAATACTGAAAATAAACAATTTAATGCTCCGCTTATTTGTTGATTCCAAGTAATACCATCAATTGTTTTTAATATTATTCCATAATCACCTACTGCCCAACCAGTTTGCGAATCTACAAAATAAATACTATATAAATCACTACCCGCAGGTGTTGTTTGAATATTCCAGTTGTCACCACCATTAATAGTTTTAAGTATTAAATTACCTACACCAGAAACATATCCTGTTTGTGAATTTGTAAAAAAAACTGAATTTAATCTACTGCTTGTGCTACTTATTTGAGGATTCCAAATCATTCCTCCGTTTGTCGTTTTAAGAATTTTTCCGTATTTTCCTACTACCCAACCGGTTTGTGAATCAATAAAAGAAAGTGAATAAAAAGAATTATTTGAGATTTCAGTTTGTAAATTCCAGTTAGCTCCTCCATTTAATGTTCCATAAATTATTCCAGTATACGTATTTTGATTTTCTCCTGCAATCCAACCATTTTGAGGATTAACGAAATAAATAGAATTTATTTTCGCATTCGTACATGATAATGGTTGAACTATCCAGTTTAACCCGCTATTTGTCGTTTTTATTGGATACCCAAATCCTGCAGACCAGCCAGTTTGCGAATTAATAAAATAAACAGAATAAAGGTAAGCAACTAACCCATTGTTTTGTGAGAACCAGTTTACACCACCATTTGTTGTTTTTAGTATCGATTCAGGATAATTATAATCAGCAACAATCCAACCGGTTAAAGAATTAACAAAGTAAGTTCCATGCAAATGATTTTTTGAAACAGTACTTTCAAGGGAAAACCAACTTAATCCTGCATTTGTGGTTTTATACATTTCTCCCCAAGTTCCTACAAACCATCCTGTCTGTGAACCATAAAAATAAATACTAGTATAATTAATATATCCTGTCATAGGCTCATAAATCCAGTTTGTACCACCATTTGATGTTTTATATTTTCCTCCATATAATCCAACAGCCCATCCGGTTTGTGAATTAATAAAGTAAATCGAACTCCCAGCACCACTTGATTGAGAAATCCAATTAATACCTCCATTTGTTGTTTTTAAAATCAAACTCGAACTCCCAATCCAACCTGTTTGAGAATCTATGAAGAAAATTGAACCGAGTGAATTATTAACTCCACTGGAACAAGAATCCCAAATATTACCTCCATCTGTGGTTTTGTAAATTTTTCCCCCATCACCTGAAATTATTCCTGTTAAAGAATTGAAAAAGTGCACAGAGTTAAAACTAAAAAACGTACCTATATTTTGGTTTATCCAATTATTTCCGCCATCTGTAGTTTTTTTGACCGTTGCATTTTTCCCTACAACCCATCCAATTTGAGAATCTACAAAGTAAACTGAATAAAGAGGATTTGTTGTTAATAATGAAACCCAGTTTAATCCACCATTTGTAGTTTTAATAACTATTCCCGATGATTCTAACCTGGAATCTCTCCCGACAACCCAGCCAGTTTGTGAATTTATAAAATATATTGCATTATAATCACAAGTAGTTCCACTATTTTGAGAAATCCAATTTATTCCACCATTAGTTGTTTTTATTATAGTATGGGCTAATCCTACAGTCCATCCTGTGTTTTGGTCAACAAAGAACACAGAAGTCAAATCACTTCCTTGAGGTAGAGGATTTTGCCAAATCCATTGGGAATGTAAATTTTGAACTGAAAGAAAAACACAAACAATTAATAAAATCTTATTCATATTTTATCAATTAATTTTCGGATGAGTTATTTTATCAATATTAGATATTAATAATGTTAATTGCAATTAAGAAAAAAGTGCAAAGGAAATGTCAGTATCAATCAGGTAAACACGTTTTTATATTATATTCTGACTTCTTTTTTTCTCATCTTTTCCGCCGACATCACTATCACCTCATTTGTCGCGGGAAGAGAAAATTCAGGTTCGGTTTTGTGTTCACCGACTGCTGAGACTGCATCTTTTATTGCAAGCCAGACGGAGAAAGCCAGCATCAAAGGCGGCTCGCCTACTGCTTTGCTGCTGCGGATTGTATTTGGATTGGGATATCCTTCCAGAAGTTCTACTCTGAAATCAGACGGAATATCCTGTATGGTTGGAATTTTATATGTGTCGGGAGAATGGTTTAAAAGATTTCCTTTATCATCCCATTTTATTTCTTCTGTCGTGCACCAGCCTACTCCCTGTATGAAACCGCCGACAACCTGCCCCTTGTCAATTTCTTCGTTGAGCGAATTGCCTACATCGTGTAAAATATCCGTTCGTAAAATTTTATGATAACCCGTCAAAGTATCTACCAGCACTTCAGATACAGCCATCCCGAATGCAAAGTAATGGAAAGGATGCCCAACGCCTTTTTCCCTGTCGAACCAGATATCGGGAGTTTTGTAATATCCGTTTGCACTTAAACTAACCTGCTTTAAATATGCCGTAGATATTAATTCTTTGAATGTGATTTTTTCATCCGGAAGATTTTTTTCAAACACAAAATCGTTTTCAAAAATTATATTTTCGGGCTTTGATTTGCTTTTTAAAATATCCAGCACAAATACAGATAATCTTTCTTTTAAAATATCGATTGCATTTTTCACGGCAAATCCGTTCATGTCGCTTCCCGAAGATGCAGCAGTGGCTGATGTATTCGGGACTTTAGATGTATTGGTTGCATTCACAATAACGTTTTCCGGATTTACCCCAAGTTCAGCCGATGCAATGCTTAGTATCTTTGTATATAATCCCTGTCCCATCTCTATTCCGCCGTGATTCACAAGTACAGAGCCATCTTTGTAAATATTTACCAGCGCGCCTGCCTGATTTAAAAATGCAGTAGTGAATGATATCCCGAATTTAACAGGAGTGATTGCCATACCTTTTTTATAAAACTCATTCTCATCGTTGAACTTATTTATTACAATTCTTCTTTGTTTATAATCGGATGATTTATAAATTTTATCAAACAGGATTTTCAGGCGGTTGTTTTCAACTTCTTCTCCGTAATGTGTGAGATTATTAATACTTAATTTATAAAAATTTTTATATCTGATTTCAGCAGAATCTTTTTTCAGGAATCTTGCAATCCTGTCTATTGCAGTTTCTATAACTGCAATTCCCTGCGGACCGCCGAATCCCCTCAAAGCCGTATTGGACGGAAGATTCGTCTTATATGCCTTTCCTATCACGCGCATATTGGAAATGAAGTAAGCATTATCCGCGTGAAGCATTCCGCGCTCCAGTATTGCCATGGATAAATCAGTCGCAGCACCAGCGTCGCTGTTATGTTCAACCGAATAAGCATTTATAATTCCTTCATCATCAAATCCGACTTCATACTTCGATAAAAACCTGTGACGCTTTCCCGTTATTATCTGGTCATCAACCCTGAAAAAATGAATTTTAACAGGTTTACCTGTTGCATTGCAAAGAAGTGCACACCACGATGCAATATGATTCGCCTGCGTTTCTTTCCCGCCAAAAGCTCCGCCAATTCTTCGCACTTCAACTTCAACTTCATTTGATTTTATTCCGAGCACGTCTGCTATAATTGCCTGCGTTTCGCTCGGATGCTGGGTTGAAGCAAATGCTTTTATATGCCTGTCTTCACCGGGAATGCAAAGACAGCTCTGCGTTTCAAGGTACCAGTGTTCCTGTGCTCCTGTTGTTAATATCCCGCTGAATTTATGTTTTGATTTGCTTAATTCTTTATCTACATCTCCACGTTCAATTTTCCGGACGGGTGCAATTAAATTATTTTTTTCAATCGCAGTTTCCAAATCAAGTATTGCATCGAGAGGTTCATATTTTATTTCAATAAGTTTTTCAGCTTCTATTGCAATTTCTTTATTTTTTGCTGCAATAAGAAATATCGCCTGACCGATAAATGTTACTTCATTTTCTGCAAGACATAATTCATCCTTAATTACTGGTCCAACCTGATTTTCGCCGGGTATGTCTTTATAAGAAAGCACTGCATATACACCCTTTAATGCTTTTGCTTTTTCAAGATTATAACTTAAAATTTTTGCATGAGCATACCTGCTGTAAACAACATGCCCGATAAGCATTTCACTGCTTGCATCGATATCATTTACAAATACCGCTTCACCCGTTACCTGCTTTATTGCACTTTCGTGAATCATCTTATATATATCTTTATAAATTTTATTTTAAAATTTCAATAAACATTTTCATTAACAAATTTTTTGATATTATTTTCCTGAACTCTTCCGAAGAACGTGCATCTGATATCGGCTTAAATTCATCATATACAATTTTCATAGCTTCTTCTATTGTCTTTCTGCTCCATTCTTTACCTAATAAATAATCTTCCGTTTTCTTTGCTCGTTTTGTAGTTTCAGCCATTCCTCCATAAGCAAGGAGTATTTCTTTTATATTATCTTTTTCCAGAATCAATCTGCATGCAAGACTTACTGTGGATATATCGAGGTCTTTTCTTTTTGATACTTTATATGATTTTACATATACATTTTTTTCAGGTTTAGGAATAAATACTGAAGTTATTAGTTCATCACTTTTCAAATCAGTTTTTCTGTATCCTTTTATGAAATCTTCAATGTCAATTTCCCTTTTATTTTTACTGCTCTGAACAATTACTTTTGCTTTATATGCAAATAGCACGGGAAGAGTATCCCCTATGGGCGAGGCAGAGCCTACATTACCGCCTATTGTCGCCAGGTATCATATCAGCAGTCAACCGAATAATTTCAATATATCATAAAGTGCTGGAAATTCTTTTTCACAAATTGCTTTTAAATTTTCAAGACTCATGCCCGCCCCGAAATAAAATCCGTTTTCTTCTTCATCGTAAATTTTTAATTCTTCCACTCCCGAAAGGTCAATAATTTCAGCCAGTAATTCGTTTTTCTTGGTCTGTTTTAAAGCAATATCGGTTGCACCGTTAATTAAAACAGCATTGCTATAATATTTCCTTAGCATAAGTGCATCATCAAGTCTAAAAGGACGGTAATAAATCTGTTTATCGGTTTCAATCATTATTGCTGTTTTGTCATAATTGATTTCATTTAATAACCCCAATGTTGTTTCCGTTTTTTCGGAAAAATGGTCCCGGCTGTTTTTTTTACAAGCTGCAGCAGCTTCGAGTATAGACTGGTATCCCGTGCACCTGCATAGATTTCCGCTGAGTGAATCTTCTGTTATTTCCCTGGTTGGTTTGCTGTGATTTTTATATAGTGCAAACAAAGACATTATAAAACCCGGAGTGCAGTATCCGCACTGGGTTCCGAATGAATTGACCATCATCTCCTGTACAGGATGCAGAACTGTATTTCCGTTTTTTCTTTGTGATAAATTTTCGATAGTGATTAATTGCTTTCCGTGTATCATCGGCAGGAATAACAGGCATGAATCGACTGATTTATAATTTAATTTTCCGTTTTGTCCGGGTTCTGCGATAACAATAGTACACGCTCCGCAGTCACCCTCTGCGCATCCTTCCTTCACGCCTTTATGATTGCCGAGACTGCGCAAATAATTTAAAACAGTAGTTGTAGGCTTTAAATCTTTTAGTTTAGAAAAATCAATCTCTGCAATATTATCATCAAGTACAAATTTTATGGTATTATTCATATACAAATTTACACATCATAAATGAAATATCAAAATTATCATTGGTCAAATCTTAATACAGTAACCTTTTTTCCGCGTGTCTCGGGGAATGTCCATATCCACATTCCCGTCAGCAGTGCAAAAATTGCGGCAATTGAAATTCCACCGCCGAGCCCGTAGCTCGTTGCTATAACAGCAATTATAACGGGTGTAAAGAACTGGATTCCCCTTGCAAGATTGAATGCAGCTCCCATAGCCGTTCCCCTGATTTTGGTCGGGAAGAGTTCCGAGAAGAGCGGTCCGTAGCCGCCGAACATACCAGTTCCGAATCCTACAAGAAACATGCACACTAAAATTAGTTCGTGGTGTACTGCAATCACATCCCACATAGTAGTAATCATTATTAATCCGAAAGACATTATTACCGAGTAAATTGAATATGCAGGCCTTCTTCCGAGTTTATCGGCAACAAAACCAAATGTAAAGTAACCGATAAATCCACCTCCCTGTGTTACCAGCATGAACAATGCAGATTTCGCCATCGAGAACTGCCTTTGCTGGTTTAAGTATCCCGGCATCCATGAATAGGTGAACCAGTATGCAGACATGTCGAAAATCGCGAGAACTAAAGCCAGTATGAAAAATTTTCTGTATTCGGGATCGAATAATATAAAGAATTTATTTTTATTTTCAGTTTTAATTTCTTCTTTTGATAACTGCCCTGAATCAATCAGTTTTTTTCTCTCTTCCCAGATGTCTGATTCCGGAAGTTTCTTCCTGATAAAAATTACAAGTATTGCGGGAATTATTGAAACAAAGAAACATAATCTCCATCCTATTTCAGGAGCAATATATCCTCCCACAAGCGTTGCAAGTGCAATTCCAATCGGCGCTCCCGTCTGCATAAATGCTCCATATCTTCCCCGCACTTTTGCGGGAAAAGTCTCGCCTATATAGGTCTGCCCCGTTCCCCATTCTCCTCCGACTCCAAGTCCTGTAATAATCCTGAATAGTAATAACAACTCAATGTTATAAGAAAATCCGCTTAGGAAAGTCCCTATGCTGTATGTCAGTATTGTCCATTGAAGAACTCTTTTTCTTCCGTACCTGTCGGAAAGAAAACCGAAGATAACACCGCCGACTGCAGTCGCGGCAAGGCTTGCACCCAGCACAAAAGAAATCTGAACATCTGAAAAATTCAATTCGTGCTTAATGGGAATCATCAGGAAAGTGTACAGAATCAAATCATAGAAATCAAATACCCATCCGGCCCAGCTTAAAAATAAAATCTTAAAATGTTCTTTCGTCGGTTTTTCATATTCATTGAGTAGTTTTGCCATATATATGAATTAATATTTTTACTTGCTGAAGAAGCAAGCAGCAAAATGATTTTCTCGCTTTAATTCCAGTGGAGGAATGCTCTCTGCACATTCCTTTTGAGCAATAGGACACCTCGTCCTGAACCCGCATCCGGACGGTTTATTCAAAGGTGTCGGTATATCACCCTTTAATATTATTCTTTCGTTTTTTTCTAAACTTACTCTTGGTAAAGGTACAGCCGATAATAATGCTTTGCTGTACGGATGTACAGGCTTATGATAAACTTCTTTCGATAATCCCGATTCAACAATATTTCCGAGATACATTACGGATATCTTTGAACTGATATGCTCTACAACCGATAAATCATGCGCAATGAAAAGCAGGCTTAAATCAAATTCACTTTGCAATTCCTGAAGTAAATTTATCACCTGTGCCTGAATTGAGACATCTAGTGCTGATACGGGCTCATCTGCAATTATTAATTTCGGATTCGTCGCGAGCGCTCTTGCAATCCCAACCCTCTGCCTCTGGCCGCCGGAAAACTCGTGCGGGTATCGCTTTGCCTGCTCCGGCTGCATTCCGACTTTTTCGAGCAGGTATGCAATTCTTTCACCTCTTTCTTTTTTTGATATCTTTGAATGATATTTCATCGGCTCTTCTATAATCTGACCGACCGACATTCTCGGATTAAGTGATGAATACGGGTCCTGAAAAACAATCTGAATGTATCCCCTGTATTTTCTTAAATCTTTGTTCTTTAATTTTATTATATCAATTTCACCGTCTTCTGTTTTTATTAGTATCTCACCGCTTACTTTTACATCGGGAGAATTGAACTTCAAAAGCTTGATTATTGCTTTGCCGATTGTTGATTTCCCGCAGCCCGATTCCCCTACCAGTCCTAACGTTTCACCTTTTTTAATTTCAAGATTAATGCCGTCAACAGCATTCAAATCTGCGATTTTTCTTTTAAAAAATCCCCCGGTAACGGGAAAATTCACGCTGAGATTTCTTATTTCGAGTATGTTATCCTGATTCATAAAATTTTTAATTAAGCATAATGGCACCTGACAAAATGTCCTTCAGCTATCTCTCTTAACCCGGGCTCTGTTGCTCTGCATTCATCAGTTACTTTTGGACACCTTGTACAAAACTTGCATCCCTTCGGTAATTCCAGAATATGCGGAATCAATCCAGGTATAGCTTTCAGTCTCCTCCCCGGTTCTGAATCCGGGTCAGGCAAAGATTCCAGTAACCCAATCGTGTAAGGATGTTTGGGATTGTTAAATAGTTCATTGACTCCTGCAATCTCCTGAATCTTCCCGCCGTACATCACAATCACTCTCTGACACATTTCCGCGACTATACCAAGATTATGTGTAATTAAAAGTATTGCCGAATTTTTTCTTTCGTTTTTTATTTTCAGCATTAAATCGATTATTTGTGCCTGTATAGTCACATCCAGAGCTGTTGTAGGCTCATCTGCTATCAGTAACGACGGATTGCAGGCAAGCGCCATTGCAATTACTACTCTTTGCCTCATCCCCCCGCTGAACTGGTGGGGATAATCCTTTATTCTTTTTCCGGCATCGGATATTCCGACAGATTCCATCAATTCTATTGCTTTATCAATCGCGTTTGCTTTGCTTATTTTTTCATGATATAAAAGTATTTCGGTAAGCTGCGTTTCTATCTTCATTACAGGATTCAATGATGTCATTGGTTCCTGGAAAATCATTGCAATTTCTTTTCCACGGTATTTTTTGATGTCATCATAAGATAATTTTAATAAATCAACTCCTTTGTATATAATCTTACCGCCAATAATTCTTCCCGGTGGGTCAGGGATAAGCCTGTTGATAGAACAAGCCGTCACCGACTTTCCTGAACCTGATTCTCCTACTATTCCTAATACCTCACCTTCGTAAATATCAAAACTCACATCATCCACAGCTTTAGCAGCGACTTTGCCTTTCAGCTTTTTATCACCAGCACAAAACTTCTTCATTTCATCATCAATTTCGATTTTTATTTCGTAATCAATCGGCTCGACGAAGAAATAGGTCTTAAGATTTTTTATTTCAACAAGTTTTTTATCAGGCATTTCAGTTAATTAAAAATTTATCTCAAACGCGCATATACTTTCGGGTCGAATGCTTCCCTCACTGCTTCTCCTATAAATACAATTGCAATCAGAGTCAGAAATTGTATTGCAAGCGGAAAAGCAACGAGCCACCAGTATTCAATGTTAATCATCCCCTGCTCAATCAACTGCCCCCAGCTTGGTGTCGGAGGCGGCAATCCGAAACCGAGAAAATCAAGACTCACCAATGCAGTAATATTCCCTACTATTGCAAAAGGAGCAAATGAAATAATCGGTGTAAGTGAATTTGGTAAAATATGTTTGAAAATTAAATTTCTCGTCGGCGCTCCCATTGCAACTGCCGCAGACACATAGTCTTTAGCTTTTTCCCTGTAAAATTCTCCGCGGACATAATAAGTAATTCCTATCCAGCTGAATAATGTCATTATAAGACAAAGTAAAAAGAAATTCGGAACAAGCAGAGAGCTGATAATAATTATTACATAAAGAAACGGAAGAGTAGCCCAAATTTCTATTATCCTGTGCAGAATAATATCTACAACTCCGCCGAAGAATCCCTGCAGAGCACCAATTATAATCCCAATCAGAAATGCAAATAAAGTAACCGATAAAGCAAATGATATGGAAATATTAAACCCGTAAGCAATACGCGCAAAAACATCACGGCAGCTTGAATCCGTGCCCATTATATGTTTCAGCGATGGCGGGTGCGGTGGATTCCCTTCGGTTTCATCGAGCAGATTCTCATTTGGTCCGAAAGAATATACAGGTAACAGCACCCAGTTATTTCCGTTTTCCTCGCTGAATTGTTTTTTTAATAATCTGTAATTTGCCTCTCCCGGTATGTTCTGATTAAATTCGCTCGCAGCATGATATGTAAATATCGGGGAATAATAATTGTCATTATATTTTACAATCAAAGCACTTCTGCCTATAAACAAAGGTAATATAAATGAAATCAGATAAAGAAAAACAATTATCAGAAAAGAATAATATCCTCTCTTGATGGTTTTAAACTTTCTCCAGCGTTTTTTTAAAAGAGAAACCGAAATTTGTTTTCTATTTTGTTTTTCTTCAGCCATAATTTATTTAAATCTTATTCTCGGGTCAGCCCATGCGTATATCATATCCGATAAAATATTACCTACAAGCATCAGCACACTCGATATAACAAGGATACCCATCGTAATCGGATAATCCCTGTTGATTATAGAGTTGAATGCAAGAAGTCCCATTCCCTGAATATTAAATACTTTTTCTATCATTATGCTTCCCGCCAGAATTAATCCGAGAAAATTTCCTATCCCGGTTGTAATCGGTATCAATGAATTTCTTAATGCGTGATAGTAAATTACTCTCTTCTCAGGCAAGCCTTTTGCAAATGCTGTCTTCACATAATCCTGACTTAAATTTTCAATCACGGAATTTTTTGTAAGAATTGTAAGCATTGCAAAATTTCCAATCACGTATGCAATCACGGGAAGTATTGTATGATGCAGCTGATCGAAAACCTGCTGGAAGAAATTCATCGAGTCAAAATCCTCCGACCTGAACCCCCCGAGCGGAAATACGTTCAGGAAACTTCCCCCTCCGAATATAATAAGCATAAATGCTCCGAAAGCCCAGCCGGGAGTTGAATAACCGAGGAATACAAGAAATGATGAAAGGAAATCGAATTTGGAACCGCTCTTTACTGCTTTCATTACGCCAAGCGGAATGCAAATCAGATATGTTAATATGAAACTTATAAATCCAAAATATATGGATACTTTAAAACGCGATGAAATCACATCCCATACAGGCTCTGCATAAGAATAAGATTTTCCGAAATTGAACCTCACAAGATTCCCAAGCCAATCCGTATATCTTACGAATATCGGCTTATCGAATCCGTAAAACTCTTTCATCTCTTTTAATGCTGACTCCGGAATATTTACCGACCCGCGACCGCTTACCGAAGTATTCACCTCTCCGCTCACACCGCCTGTTTTAATTCTCATCAGTTCCATTTCAAGCGGACCCCCGGGAACAACCTGCAGTATTAAAAAAGTTATAAGAGTAATACCTATGAATGTAGGTATTATTAACAAAAACCTGCGAATAAAATAACTTATCATTTAATCCGGTGTATAAAGAATTTTATGTCAACAAAATTATTTTGCGTTCTTCTTTTCTTTCAGGTTTTGCCAGTACTTATTGTCTTCATTACCCTTTGGAAGTGTTTTGTTCTTATCCAAAACTACCGCATCATATTCGAGCGCCTGCTCGGGGTCATTAAACCACATGTAAGGTAATGATGAAATCACGTTAAAGTCACGCGCAATAATTCCGTCGGGGAATCCGAACTTATTCTGAAACGAAACTCTCTGGTAAGGCGGATACCAACCGAATATAATTCCGAATTCGCTGCAGGCAATCAAATCCATTTCCCTCAGAATTTTTATTCTAACGTCAACACTGAAAGATGTATCATATTGCTTGCATAACTCGTCAATTCTGCTGTTTTTTATCCCCGGCCAGTTGGTCGTACCTTCCTGGTCCGCAGCTTCCGATGACAGTGAATTTTCGGGATTAGGAATCTGCAAACCCGAAAAATTAATCGGTATAATCTTAAAGTTTCTTTCATTCCCGAGCTTGAACAGCGTTGTCATGTCCATTTCTTTCAAGTTAACTTTTATCCCCGCCTTCTTCAAATCCTCCTGGTAAATGGTAAAATACCTGTCCATTCCTTTTAAAAATGGCAAATCAAATTCCAGCAGTTTTCCTTCTTTAATCAGATAACCGTCCTTGTTCTTGTCCTTCCATCCGGCTTCCGTTAGCAGCCTCTGTGCTGAATCAAAATTATACCTGATTTTCGGATTAAGAGGATTTTCAAAGACAGATCCCGGGAAATATGAATCAATTGGCTCATATGCCTTGAAGAAAAGTTTTTCGTTGAACTTGTCCCTGTCATATAAAAATGCAAATGCTTTCCTTAATCTGACATCATCAAAAGGAGGCTTCCTCATGTTTAATGCAATTCCCGAAGAACCTGCCGGAGTTTCATTGAAAACCCTTTTTCTGTTTATTACTCCCCTTTTAAATTCATCAAAATCAAATTTCTCTGCCCAGAATTGAGCTCTTGAAACTATGTATACATCAGTTTCGCCTTTCTTGAATTTCTCGAATTCCATTGCCTCATCAGGTATAACTTCGAATCTCACCAGATCGAAATTAAATAATCCCGTTGCAAACTTTTCCTTTTCTCCCCAATAGTCGCTCCTTCTGCGAATCATTACGGACTGACCGTTTTTAATCTCATTTTTATCCACTATATATGCTCCGGAACCTGGAAGAAAATCAAACTGGTATTTTTCAAGAAACTCTTTTCCCGATAAACTGCCGATTATATGCGCAGGGAGAATCTTCATGCTGTTAGCAAAATATACAAACTGCCTCCAGTTCATTTGCTTTGATTTTACAGACACAATGTATTTGCTTTCTGCAACAGGCGTTTCATATGTGCTGTAAAGTTCATTGTAATATGCATCTAAAATTCCGGGGTCAACAGAAAGCTTCCATGTCGCTATGACATCTTCTGCAGTGACGGGCTTTCCGTCTGCCCATCTTGCATCCGGATTAATCCTGAATTTATATGTTATCTTATCATCGGACACTTTCCAGTGTGTTGCAAGCCTCGGTGTGTAATCTCCCGTCACAGGGTCTAATCCAACCAAAGATTCATAAATCATTTCCTCTGCCATGGTATTAAAATCCGAATTGAAATCTTTCCCTATGATTCTTAGGGTTGCAGGAAAATCTTTCATCGACATAATCAGGCTTCCGCCCTTTACAGCTTTTGGATTTCCCGCAATGTTGTAATCTGTTTTAGTGGTCCAGCCCTCTCCCTTAAAACCTTTCCCGCCAAGTTCTGCAGGTACAGACGGGTCTGCTCCCGGAGGAGTGTCGAATTGTTTTATTGAGACAGGCGTCGTATCGAATTTCTTTTTGGGCTTTTCACTTTTGCCGCAGCCCGAAAAACCCATAACAAAAGCAATAAGGATTATTACAACAGAAAATTTACTCAGTTTCATATGAATTTATCCCCCATTTATGTTTGTTTTTAAAAATATGAAATTCAATATTATAAATAAATAGTCTTTTAAGGTGTACAAAAATAAAGCTGTTTATACTTTATTGGCATTATCTTAATTTAAACAGGTAATGAAAAACAGCAATAAAAAATTATTGAATGTTTATGATGCAACCTACGTTGTATGCGACGTCGAAACAACAGGCCTGTCGCCGCATTACAACCGCATCACTGAAATCTCACTTGTGAAAATACAGGACGGGGAAATTACGGATAAGTTTTCCACGCTTGTAAACCCGAAACAGCACATCCCGAGGGAAATAACGTACCTGACCGGAATTACCAACGAAGACGTAATTGATAAACCCGTATTCGATGATGTTGCCCCGAAAATAATTAAATTCTTTGAAGATATAAATTTCGAGAATACTGTTTTCGTCGGGCATAATGTCAGCTTCGATTATAAATTCGTGTCAGAGTCTTTTAATCGCCTCGATGAACCCGTTAAGTTTACAGTCAAAACTCTCTGCACCTGTAAACTTGCACGGCGGTTATTAAGACAGCTGAAAAGCAAATCCCTCGGCAATGTTTCAGAATACCTCGGAATAAAGATGGACAGGAAACACCGCGCATTCGATGATACTCTTGCTACTGCTAAAATTCTCCTGCATTTCCTCGAAGTCCTTCAGGAAGAATATGAAATCGAAATGCTCGATGAAGTTCTCACTTTTCAAAACAAGAAAATATATACCGAGGAAAAGAAATCTCCTGCACTTAAAAGGGTCAATATTAAACTTAAAGACATTCCTACAAACCCCGGCGTATATTTTTTCAAAAGCACTTCGGGTGAAATTCTTTATATTGGCAAAGCAAAAAATCTGCGGGAAAGACTTTCTACATATTTCAGGCATAACTCCGAACTGACTTATAAAATAAGAAGGCTTCTTGCAAGCATCCGGAAACTCGAATACCGGATTACCGACTCCGAGCTTTCGGCACTGATTCTCGAATCGAAGTTAATCAAAAAACACAAACCCCGCTTTAACACTGCCATAAAGCGTTTCCGTTTCCACCCGTTTTTAAAGATGGACGTGCAGAATGATTTTCCGAAAATAGAAAAAGTCTATGAAATCGAAAATGACGGAGCATATTATTACGGACCGTTTTCAAGCAGGAGGACAGTTAACCAGCTTCTGCGCGAAATAAAAGATAAATTTAAAATCCGCAAGTGCGAAAGCAAAAAACTGAAAGCATCGATAACAAATTCCAATTGCATGTACTTCGATATCGGGCAGTGCGATGCCCCCTGTAACCTGACAATCTCGAAGGATGAATACAGGAAGGAAATTATAAAAGCGCACGAGTATATCACCGAAACAAATAATAATTCCTCGCGCACTATCTATAAAAAACTTATGGATAAACTTGCCGAAAAAATGGAATATGAAAAAGCCGCATCGCTTCGCGACAGGCTCTCGGATATGGAAAAAGTTATGAGCTTCCAGAAAGTAATTACATCAGCAATTAATAATAAAAAAATAATTATCAAGTGCGATACTTCCTCGAAAAGAGAAGTCTTCTTTATTCACAACGGAAAACTGCTGAATACATATACCATGGAAAGAAACGGCGACTTCGACCAGAGGAATTTTTTCGAAGAGATTACGGAAACTACGGAATACCTCTACTTCTCTCTCAGCAAATTCATAAAACACAAATATACTGCCGAAGAGCTCGATGAAATTAAAGTAATTTCAAACTGGCTCGCTCTAAACAGGGACAGGAATTCCTTTCTCGAAATTAACGACAGCCATACAAAGGAAGATCTGGTAAAATTTGTGTTCAAATAAATTTAAATTTTTATTTGCAATTTATTTCATTAAATTCATAAAAATTAACAAATCAAACGGGGGTACTATGAAAAAGCTATTTACTTTATTTCTTCTGCTATTTGTAATATCGTCTTTTACCTATTCTCAAAACCTCGAGAACAGGATGAATAAATATACTTCGGAATTCGGACTGGGATATTCACAGCCGCTGGTAAATGCACTCGGACTGATGATGAATAACGGCTGGGTGAGCGTTAAATCAATGAAAGACCTGTTCAGCGTGGATGTAGGCATAACCGCAGTGCTTGTTCCCGTTCCAAGCGCTGATAAAACTTTTTTAATTCATTCCCCTTATGATGGCTCGGTTCAGACAACACAAACCGTAGTGGGAGAGTCAAATGAAACACCGATGAATGGTGCCCCTCCGGGAGCAAACCCGGGCTCATTCGCTAAAGGCTTTAGTCTTGGCATCATTCCTGTTGTTATGCCGCAGGCTTCCATAGGAAATGTGTTTAATACAAGACTTACAGTAAGAGCTATGCCGAAAATCAAAATCAGTGACCTTGGTTATTTATCGCTTTTCGGATTCGGACTTCAGCATAATATTTCAGCCGATTTAGTAATACCTATGCCGGTGGATTTCGGTGTTATCGGTGCATATGAAAATTTAAATCTCGGTGATATTGCAAGCGCTCACTCATATACTCTGGCAGGTGTAGTAAGCAAAAGAGTCTGGAAAATTAATTTCTATTCATTAATCGGATACGACTATTCAAAAACGAAATTCGATTACACCACTACATATCATGATTTTTATACAGGTACCGACCAGACAACAAGAGCACAGTTCGAAAACGAAGGTAAGAACGGATTCAAGCTCGGAATCGGCGGAACGGCTGAAACACGATTTGCAAGATTTAATGCAGGCATGACACTGCTTCCGAAATTCTGCTTCGATATCTCGATGGGCGTCGGCGCCGGAATAAGCAAGATATTTTAAAAACGAAATATAAAAACGTCTGTCATTCCGGAATAAAAAACGTCTGTCATTCCGGCGGATTTTAGACCGGAACCAGCTACAACACAAGTGTAAAATCCCCGCTAATCCGGCGGGGATTTTTTTATTTTCTCACCGTTTTTAATCCACTTCTTATAATACATTGTTTTTGTTATTGACATTATCAATTTGTATTTCCTATATTGCTAGAAGCCATAATTCAAGTCATCAAAAATCCGGACATACCCTCAATGGCTGAAAAAGTTATTTATCACAAGACTTATATATTTAAATTAATTTATTATTAATTTTAAATAAAACCGATGAGGAAAATAATATTTACAACCATAATAATTATAATTTCATCAACATTCATTTTCTCACAAACAAATAACAGTGGTGATACAATATCGCAATATGATTTTGACTATGCCATTCAAAACCAATTTACGAAAACAATAACTGGGAAAACAAATAGTAGTATTGGAAGTTATGTTGAGGTTGAAGCAAAAAATCCAGAAGCCTCAATTTCTTACAATATAAATCTGGGTATGTTTTCTCTTTTATTAGTAAAAGCAAGCGGCGGCGTTTCTGATGGCTTTTTTACCTTATTTAAAAACTCAAGATTTAATTCAAATGTATCAGTAGATTTTCAATTTAATGTATTATTCAATCCTTTTAATAAAAAAAGTATAACCTTTAACGATGAGGATTATACTCAATATACAAATAACTTAAATAATATCGAATTTTCAAAAAGACAATATAATGCTTTTTTAAATTACAAATATAAATATATTTATAAAAAAAATACCGATGCAATAAAAATGCATCTGGATTCTTTAAAAATATTAATTGATACGTTAACTTATATTAATGAATTTAGTCATTTATCACTTTATGAAAGAGACAGCATTAATTTTTTAATAGAAAACCTAAGTCTAAATCGCGATAGTTTGAGTAACGTTTTAACAAACTATCCCGATACTTCTGCTATGAGATATAACCTGAATAAAGATTTGGATAAAAGAACTGATGACAATAAATTAAACTTAAAATTAGAAGGTTTTCGCTTTGGTCTCTTTTCTATTGGGTATAAAATTAATAGAAAAGAATTCAAACATCTCGATACTTCATTAATATACAACGAACAACTAAGCACAAAGAATTTTATTAGTCACGAATTAAGATTTCAATATTCTTTTTATAATTTTTCACCAATACCTAATGTGACATACTTTTATTGTTTTGGTACTAATTTAAATTATGATGATAACTTTTCAAATCTTCATGAAATTGAAATTACAGAAGAAGATATGTTAGGTCCAAATCCAGGAGACAGAAAGTCAGTAAAAAAATATAATGCATATATGAATGAATATAAAATGGATATCAAATCAATGAGACTTTTCATTGATTATTATAAATACTTTTTCCCAGGTAATAATTTTGCTATTCATTTAAATTCGGACTATCATGTTATTGAAAAAGAAAGACCGTTATTTAACGCTACACTTGGAATATTATTTTGTTTAAAAAATAGTGACGATAAAAGTAAATCACTAATAAACACTGAATTATATTATAATTTTTATGATATTTTTAATAATACAAGTTCATCCTACAGACTTTTTGAAAGAAATGAAGTTGGCATAAGATTCACATTTCCTTATTTATTTTTAAATTAAATAAATTAAACTATGGAAGACAAAGCAAAAACCAAGGAAACAGGGATAAAACTAAAACATTATGCTTTTTGCAAAGATGAAAGCATGGATGTTGGTCCGCGTCATGAAAATAAAAGTGATGCAATAATTGATGCAAATAATCACAAAAGAATTCCAGGAAAAGAAAGACATCGTGTTGATATTTACGATGTAGCTGAAGATTAAGATCCTTTTTCATTGTTCTCTCGTTCCCAAACTAAGTTTGGGAACGAGTTTTTTTTATAATATTCCTAAAACACCTTCTTCCACACGTGGCAATACGGCTCGTGACCGTTTTTTGAATAATACTCCTGATGGTATTCTTCCGCTTTCCAGAATGTTGTGGCTTTCTTTAAAGTCGTGGCAACTTTATAGCCCTTATCGCTCAAAGTTTTAATCAGCTTCTCGTCAGTTGCTTTCTGATTATCGTCGAGATAAAATATTTCGGATAGATACTGCTCGCCGATATCCGGACCCTGCCCGTCTGTCTGAGTGAAATCGTGAATTTCAAAAAACAGCTTTGCCAAATCCTCGTATGAAGTCTGCGATGGGTCGAATGTCACCTCCATTGCTTCCACGTGCCCTGTAGTGCCCGAGCATACCTCTTTGTAAGTCGGATTGTCCTTATGCCCGCCGATATATCCAACCTGAGTCGAAACCACTCCCTTGGCTTTCTGGAAATAATATTGCACTCCCCAGAAACATCCTCCCGCAAAAATTGCTTTATCTGTTTTCACTTCTGTGTTATTCACGTTTGCACTATCCTTTATAAATTTTAATGAAATTGAATTCACGCAATATCTTGTATCCTTTGCCGTCATATGCTCGCCTGTAAATACATGCCCGAGATGTGCTCCGCAGTTATTGCATATTATTTCCGTACGCATTCCGTCTTTATCCGGAATCATTGTAACAGCACCCGGAATTGCATCATCGAAACTTGGCCATCCGCAACCTGCATCGAACTTGCTGTCTGATTTGTAAAGAGGCGTGTTGCACCTCCTGCAGACATAAGTGCCTTTTTCGTAAAAGTTGTCGTACTCGCCCGTGAATGGTCTTTCCGTTCCTTTATTTATAATAACTCTTTCTTCTTCCGGCGTTAATTTATTGTAATTCATATTATTAGATTTTGCAGTATCCTGATTTTGTATCCCTGAATTCCTTAAACTTGACTGAAATATCCAGCCGGCAACCAAAAGGCTGAATAAGATTAAAACTACTAACTTCATTTTTTTAATTATTAAAACAAACTCATGGAAATTAAAGTTTGGTCATTCGTTCCCACCCTCCGTGGCGGACTCTAAAGACTCTACGGACTCAATAGACTCTACAGACTAACTAAACACACTCTTAAAAAAAGTCTTATCATCCTTATCCTTGCTTTTTTTCGGATTAAAATTTTCCGATTTGGAAAGTTCTTTCAGAAGTTCTTTTTCCTTTGCCGTGGTTTTCTTTGGCGTGATTATATTCACTTTCACAAGCTGGTCTCCCCTGCCGTATCCGTTCAGGTGCTTGATGCCTTTATCCTTCATCCTCAAAACACTTCCTGCCTGCGTACCGGGTTCCACTTTCAGTTTTGCTTTACCTTTTAAAGTCGGCACAACTGCTTCTACTCCCATTACCGCATCGGGAAAACCTATTTCGAGTTCGTAAATTATATCATCATTCAGACGTGTGAAATATTTATGCAGAGCTTCTTCGATGAATACAAGCAGGTCTCCGTTTTCCCCGCCCCTGATTCCCGCATTACCCTGTCCGCGCAAGGGAATGTAGTTTCCTTCGACAACTCCTGCCGGAATATTTACTTTTATAGTCGCTTCGGCTTTCACCCTGCCTTCACCTGAACAGTCGGGACAGCGCTCTTTAACTACACGTCCTTCACCGTTGCAGTGCGTGCACTGGGTTACATTAATGAACTGTCCGAATATCGAGCGTGTTGCCTGCCTTATTTCTCCCGTGCCGTTGCAGTATGTACAGGCCGCATATCCGCTTCCTGCTTTTGCACCCGAACCTCCGCAGGTCTCGCAGTGTTTGTATTTTTTTACTTTTAAAGTTTTCTCAATTCCGTCAGCAATTTCTTCGAGCGTTAGTTTCAGATTCACTTTCAAATCCGAACCCTGCATTCCGCGTGAACGGCTGCCTCTGCGTGAAGAAGAACTTCCGCCGAAGAAATCATCGAATATGCTTCCACCGCCGCCGAACCCGCCGAATATATCGCTGAAATGCGAGAATATATCATTGATGTTATCGAATCCCTGGAAGCCGGTCGAATCGACTCCCTTATGCCCGAACTGGTCGTATCGCTGGCGCTTCTGAGTATCTGAAAGCACTTCATATGCCTCTGCACATTCCTTGAACTTTTCTTCTGATTCTTTATTACCCGGATTCCGGTCAGGATGATATTGCATGGCGAGCTTCCTGTACGAAGATTTTATCTCATCACCTGATGCGTTTTTATTCACTCCCAGTATTTCGTAATAGTCGCGTTTAGTCATTTTTCTCTTCTTTATTTTCTTCTGATTTCGGTACTTCTGCAGATACAAGCACTTTGGCGTGTTTAATAACTTTGTCTTTTAAAAAATATCCCTTTTCAACCACCTCTATTACAGTGTTCGGTTTCACATCTTTCTTCGGCACCTGCATAAGTGCATCGCATAAATTAACATCGAATTCTTTTCCAAGCACTTCCATTTCTTTCAGTCCTTCTTTTTTCAGTACCTTTTCCAGTTTATTGAACATAAGTTCAACACCTTTTTTCAGTGTTTCGAAATCTTTCGTCTCCCCTTTTTCAATCGAATCCAGCGAGCGGCTGAAATCATCGTAAACAGGGAGAAGCTGTCTTAAAAGATGTTCCGATGCATATTTAAAATAATTGGAAACTTCACCTTCAGTCCTTTTCTTGTAATTTTCGAATTCGGCTGCTTTCCTCAGAAGTGTATCCCTGTATGTTTCGACTTCCATTTTCAGTTTATTAATTTCATCCGCTTCCTGCTGTACGGGTGCTGATTCGGACATTTGTTCTTCACTGTTATCCTTGATTTTTATTTCCTTTTTTTCGTCTTTGTGTTTTTCGTGTTTATTCATAAATTTATTTATACTTTTCTAATATTTTAAAAATATTATGCTTTAAATTTTTTTTGAATGGAATATCTTCCGAATTATTTCTCCGAAATTAATTTCGAAGTATATTCAATCAGAGAAATCATTTTTTTGTAATTCATTCTCTTCGGACCTATTATTCCTATTTTACCTTTGATTTCACCGAAGCTGTATGATGTACAGACTACACTGTAATCTTTCAGTTTCTTCTCCCGGTTTTCGGCACCGATTGAAATCGAAATTTCATTTTTCCCTTTTCCCGGTTTCTGGAAAATATGCACGACAAGATTTTTGTCTTCCGTAAGGTCAATTATACTTTTGAAATTTTTCGGGTCGTCGAATTCGGGCTGGGTTATTATATCCCCCGTACCGCCGACGAAAATCTTTCTTCCTTTTTCCTCGTCGTAATATAATTTATCGATGGAGTTCATAAACATCTGAATCAGCTCAGGCTCTTTGTATTTATAGTCCGTCACCCTCTCTTCGAATGTTTCCCTGATTTCTTTAAGTGTCAGCCCCTGCAATCTCTCATTCAGAAAGGCAGCAAGGCTGTCGAGCTTGTCGCGTGAAATCTCGCTTTCTACTTCCATCATAACCGTGCGTACATAACCCGATTTAATATTCAGCACAACAAGAATTTTTTTCGAGGAGATGCTTATCAGTTCCAGCTTTTCGAATATCCCCGTGCTTAAAAACGGCTGTGTTACAACTGCAAGCTGGTGTGAAATTTTTCCGAGTATCCTCGATGTTTCCAGGAATAAATCTTCATTATCCAGTACTGAGGTTTTTGAATCTTCAATCTTTGACTTTATGAATTTAATTTCAGATTTATTGAGCGCTTCTTTATTCATCAGTGAATCTACATAAAACCGGTATCCCTTATCTGTCGGTTTTCTTCCCGCAGATGTATGCGGTGTCTCAAGCAAATTCAAATCCTCAAGATCGCTCATCACGTTTCTGATAGTGGCAGATGAAAGATTCAAATCCGTCTGCATGGAGATTTCCCTCGACCCCACGGGCAGTGCATACTTGATGAAGTTCTCAACAATGTATCTTAAAATCTCTTTTTCTCTGTTTGATAGATTTTCCTGCATTACTAAATTTTAAAGCAACTTTAAAGTTAATCAATTCATGAAAAATTATAAATCCATTTATTTCAGATTATTTAAACTCCTGATAATAAAATCTTTATCCTCATCAAGAAAATGCCTTGCCTGCCTGCGCGCACGCTGTACCTCGAGCAAATCAATTTCCGCAAATATCAAATCCTCATCTATAATTTTTCCTTTTTGCACCACATTTCCTAAGGGGTCAATAATTTCACTTCCTCCCCAGAAATTTACGCCGTCTTCATAGCCGACGCGGTTGCAAAACACAAAATAAACAGACAGAAGCCTTGCAAAAGTTCTGTGCTGCTCGGAATTTATTTCATAATTCCTGAATTTATCTTTGTCGAATCCAAGCCTTGTCGGTGATGCCGCTATTCCGAAAATAATTTTTGCACCATCCTGCGCGAGGACATACGGCAAAGTTAAATGCCACATGTCCTCACAAATCAATATACCCGCTTTTCCAAATTTAGTTTCGAATGCATGCAAGTCTTTCCCTTTGGAAAAATACCTGAACTCCTCAAATATGCCGTATGTCGGAGGATAAATTTTTCTCTGCGTTTTCTTAATTTCTCCTCCTGAAATATATGCTGAGGAATTAAAGACATTGAAATTATCATCCTCTTCCACGAATCCGCATATTATGGAAATCTCTTTGCTGATTTTTTTCAGCTTGCTGAGTTTCTCTGATTCTGCAGGGTTAACTGCTATTTCAAAATTTATATCCTTTAAACTGTATCCCGTTAAAGACAATTCTGGAAAAACTATAATATCGCATTTTCCTGCAATTGCTTTTTTACAGTACTCTATATGTTTTTCAATATTTTTATCAAGGTCGCCTAAAAACGAACTGATTTGTGCGAGGGCAATTTTCATTTATTTGTAAATGAGTTTAGTAAATATTATTCTGAAAAATCCTGAAATCTTTAATCCGAGATATAAAAAGAAATGCAGGAAAGGATTGTAATTATTCTTTTTGAAATACAAAAGACAGTCATTGTTCCACGCTTTTATCATTCTGACCCTGTCCTTTAAAATACTTGTCCCTATTTTATGGAATACTTTTGCATCGGGATAAAAAATAATTTTATATCCGAGATTGTAAATCTGCTTGCAGGTGTCGATATCGTTAAAAAACATGAAAAATCTCTCGTCGAGATAATTCATCTTTTTCAGCACATCCATTTTAATCATAAGCGCCGCTGCCATCGGCTGTTCGACTTCTGCTGTCACATCGTGGTCGAAGTATCTCATTTTCCATCTTGCAAAAAATTTACTGCCCGAAAAAATTGCAGACAATCTGGAAATTTCAAAATACAAATCTAAATACCTTGGAAATGTCCTGCAGGAATACTGTACTTTCTTATTTCGCGTATATAACTGCGGTGCTACCGCACCCGCATTATCATGTTCTTTAAGGTAATCAACCATTTTCAGTAAAGCATCTTTCTTAACCTGCGTGTCGGGATTGAGAAGAAGCAAAAAATCACCTGTCGCAATTTTAATACCCTGGTTGCATCCTTTTGTAAATCCGTAGTTCTCGGTATTCTTAATCAGCTTAACATTATGAGGGAAAACTTTAATAAAACTTTCCACTGCAGAGACAGTATTATCCATAGAATCGTTATCGACTACTATAGTTTCAACACTTAATACAGATTCGTTGTAATGCTGGCTGTAAATTGAACCGAGGCATTCCGCAATGTCCTCTTCACTGTTCCAGGTAACTATTACTACCGATACTTTATTTTTATAAGTCTTGCTCATTTTTTTCCCGGTTTATTTTTTTTCACCAGCACAGTATCTTTTGAAAAATTTTTATCGTCCCTTGCAGGATAGTCGAGCATATAATGCAACCCGCGGGATTCTTTCCTGTTGAGCGCGGATTTAATTATAATATTTGCAACGGTAATAAGATTTCTGAGCTCAAGCAATTCGACTGTTACTTTTGTCCTGTTATAAAATTCTTTAATCTCTTTCTTCATCATCTTAATTCTCGTTAGCGCCCTCTGCAGGCGGTAAGTATTCCTTACAATACCCACATAGTCGCTCATAACCTCTTTTATCTCATGCTTATTATGCGAAATTAAAATCCATTCATCTGTATTTTTTGTCCCCGAGTCATCCCAGTCGTAAATCTTATTATATAGCTTATCCAGTTCCGTTTTTGTCAGAAATTCTTTTTTCTTTATTTCATCCAGATTGGATTTCATGTATTTATAAATACTGTCCGAAAATACAACGGCTTCCAGAAGTGAATTCGATGCAAGTCTGTTAGCGCCGTGGACTCCCGTCATCGCTACTTCCCCGCAGGCAAAAAGATTTTCTATATTTGTTTTCCCGTTTAAATCGGTCTTTACTCCTCCGCAGGCATAATGCGCAGCGGGTACAACGGGAATCATTTCCTTTGTAATATCTATTCCTTTTTTCAGGCAGGTTTCATATATATTCGGGAACCTGTCCTTTATTCTTTCCGCACCTATGGCGCTTAAATCCAGATATACAAAAGCTTCGCCGGATTTCTTCAGTTCATTATCTATTGCTCTTGCTACAATATCACGCGGAGCCAGTGATTTCCGCTTATCATACTTATGCATAAATTCTTTTCCGTCTTTTTTCCTCAGCACTGCACCTGCGCCTCTTACGGCTTCTGAAATCAGGAATACCTGCGTATCATCTTCTACATCCTTCTCATAAAATGAAGTCGGATGAAACTGCACGAATTCCATATTATCCAGCTCGCAGCCTGCCCTGTATGCCATCGCAAATCCGTCACCCGTCGCAATTGCGGGATTCGTTGTGTGCAGATACACCTGCCCGAGTCCTCCCGTTGCCAGAATCGTTTTTTGAGATACTATCTTCATTACTTTTTCTTTCTTCGCATCCAGGGCATATATCCCGAAACATTTTTTCTTTGCAGTTTTACCTTTCCGAGCAGAGCGGATATTTCTTTCGGTTAAAAAATCTATCGCAAAATAATATTCGATGATTTTTATATTTTTATTCCTCGATATGTCATACAACAATGCCCTTTCTATTTCTTTTCCGGTCAAATCCTTAGCGTGCACTATGCGGCTTCTCGAATGCCCGCCTTCCTTGCCAAGCATGAATAATCCTTTCTCTTTCGAGAACCTAACGCCGTATTCTATCAGCTCGTTAATCCTGGTTGGTCCTTCGCGTACAATTTTTTCGACAGCTTCCCTGTCACATAATCCGGCACCGCAGCCAAGGGTATCCTTGATGTGAAGCTCGAAATTATCATCTTTACCCAGCACAGATGCTATTCCGCCCTGCGCGTAATTCGTATTTGATTCGGCTTTTTGCTTCTTCGTTATAATTAACACCTTGCCGAACTCGCTTAATTTTAATGCAAGTGAAAGCCCGGCAATTCCGCTTCCTATTATTAAAAAATCAGTTACCATAATTAATTAATTTACTCACTTTGTCAACATTAAAAAAGGATAAAGTAATTAATTAAATTAATAACAAATAATACTTTTTTCAAATTCAAATGTTGATTTTGAATATGTTCCTGATTATTTATATAATGTTATATTATACGAGTTTAAGTTCTTTTGCAGGAAACCAGTTTCTTGAAAATGAAGAAACAAAATATTTATCAATTTTCAATTTCACGGGAAAAACCGGCGTATATGTCTGAAACCACGGTATTTTAGCAATTAACATATTCCTTACAAATTCGTCATCTTCCTTTCGTAGTATTGTGATTTGTCCGTATGCCTGAAGAAAATCTTTTGTTGCATCATTCTGTGAAATGGCTGTCGCAACTTTTTTATTGATTGCGACATTTTTTATTGTTTTTCCGGATTCCTCGAGGAAGAAATAAATATCAAGACCTTCACTTGCAAAATATACTGATAATATCCACGGAGAAAATTCACCACCGGTGGTCGCTAATGTTAATGAATTATGATTTTTTAAAATATCTAAAACTGCTTTTTTAACTTCGATTTCGGATTCATTCATAATTAGATTTTAAAAAATAAAATCTAAACATACTTTATAAAGTTCCTTTTGTATTAGATTTTTAAAAAAATAAAAAAAGCGCTCGTATTCTATTGAATATGAACGCTTAAAAAGAAACTTTTTAGTTACAACACCGGTGCATTATAACCGGAACAAAATAAAACAAATATTAAGGGGATTCCCGATAAGAGCATTCGGGAATGACATTTTATTTGAGTTTTCACACAGTCTCCGGAGTGTTGTAACCAGAGCTACTGCTATATTCCTATTACTTCAACTACACTGCTCCTGCCTCTGCTCTTAATTGTAAATTGAAAATTGATAATTTGTAATTGAATTAGTAGTCTCCCTTTTCCACAGCATCATCAGGTACGAATTCCCATTTCTTTGCTTCCTTCCCAATATTATTAACGAATTCTTTGAACAATTTATTTTTATCGAATTCG
>PMIW01000174.1 GCA_003158365.1 Ignavibacteriota bacterium
TTAAACGGATTAGGATAATTCTGGCTGATACCGAATTTAGCGGGAATACCGATAATAACGTCCGAATTTAATTTATAGAATTCATAGTTTCCGTTAAAATCAAATTGTTTCAATCTGTAATTGTAAGTATTTGAAAAAAGATTATTGTCGTTAAATACATAAGTCTTCTGAGAATTTGAATTTCCGCTTCCTTCGACAAAACCTATTTTCTGCCAATCACTACTGACATTTTTTCTGTAAACTTCAAATCCTTTATTGTTTTTTTCCGAAGCTGTAATCCATTTCAGCTGTACATTATTTCCTTTTATCATTGATACAAACGAAAGTAATTCAACAGGTAATGCCCCGTCGAGAATATTGTCTATTGAATTTCCTGCAATGATAAACTGACTGAATCCGCTCATTCCGCTCCTGTTTGCAACAGGATTTGAGTTTGTTCCGTTTCCATTTGAATATGTTCCATCAATATACCATGGTGAATTCGGCGGTGAGGATGCCCTTTTTAAAATTCTTAAAAGAAGATAATTATTTACACCTGCAAATCCTTCTCCATTAAGAGAAAGATTGTATACTCCGCCTAAATTTGCATTCTGGTCTATCTGCCAGTAACCAACTTTACTATATGTATCGAGCAAATAACCACTATCATCAAGAGGTGTCAAATAATTTCCTGCATCACCTGAAATAAATTGTGCGGTCAAAGTTCCAGCAACTGCAGGTGCAGTTGAATAATTCACAGTGGCCATTCTTCCCATAGACGGATTACCGAGCGGGAATAAATAGCTTCCTGTTGTCGATACAGCTCTGGTAAAAATACCGGAAATATATCCATTTGCCCTCGTTAATGAAGTTGCTACGGAATTGCTTAAAGTTAATGCAAATGTTCCTGTATTTATATTCCCATTAGTTAAGTTCAGAGCAGAAGTCACCTCTAAATTGCCGCCTAATGTTATTACATCATTAGTTGTTCTGTTTATTAAAAAAGTATTCAGTTTACCGCTTATTATATCAGGTAAATTTATATTTCCCGAACCTCCTGCAGTCAACTTTGAAGTTGCACCGCCGGTGAGAGTTCCCGAAACAATATTTGAACCTCCGTTTAAAGATAATGTAAAACTGCTAATGGATAAATTACCGCTGTTTAAAATTATATCCCTGTTAACAGTGGAATTTCCATTCAGTGTCACGTTATTAGTTCCGTTTATGTTCAAATCTCTTATAACAGAATTATTTTGCAATTCCGGTCCGGAAGTGATTGTGTTTGAGTTAGTGTATTTTACGTCATAGCTTGTGCCTGCGGGTACAATCGAAATTCTACCTGCAGATCGAACAATCATCGAACCCGCCGACATTGTTATATTATTGAAAGCTGAATTTGTCAGCGTTCCTGCTAATAAATTCAATGAACTGCTAACCGCAATACCGCCGTTCAAAGTAATTCCTCCGGTATTATTAACAGTCAAATTGAATAGACCGCCATTGGTTACAGTTGGTAATGTTGCAGCAGCAGTACCGTTACTGATTATGCTTGAATTTCCGCCTCCCTTAAGAGTTCCGGTCGAACCTGTTCTTGTAAAAGTAGCTCCAAGAGTCAAAGTCTTTCCGCCTAAATCAAATGTTCCTGTAAATTTTACCGGATTGGTTCCGAAGAAAGTCAGGTCATTGGAAACGGTTATATCACTGTTCAATATTACTGTCGGTGCATCATATAACTGAAAAATACTGACTGTGCCCGTAGAAGGGAATTCTATTCCGGCAGTTATCGGAGTCGTTGAATAATCATATATCATATAAATCAAATGTGAACCTGCATTAAAGTTCGGCTTCTGGTCAAATGTACCTGCAGGAGCGGTGTTAGCATTAACACCGCGCTGAATAAAAACATCTGTTAAGGAATTCCCGATTGTAAGTAAATTTGAATTTAACATAGTACCGTCAAAAAGATTTACACGGCTTGATACAAACGGATTGCTTCCCGCTAAAGACAAGCTGACCTGATTCTCAGTACTGAGATCTGCAAGAGGAGTTGTGAGAGTCCCGTTATTGGTAAATGTCTGGTTTACCGTTCCTGCAAAATCAAATCTGATATTTGCACCTGTTGCAGTGAATGTCCCTCCTGAATTTATTGTAAAATCACCGAGCGGGATTATCCATGTATTATTCGCAGTTGTTCCCGAATTCAAAATTATTGTCCCTGAAATTGAAGCCGGGTTGTTTATCCATAAAACCGATTGGCTGTTCAGAGTAAAAGTAGAACCTGCATTAATTGTTAATGTACCTACGGTAATATTAAGAGAATTTAAAGTCACATTGTTCTGAATTACAATATTATCTCCGCTTGCAGGTACCGTCCCGCCATTCCAGACGCTTCCCGAATTCCAGTTTCCGTTGCCGACTGTAAATTTATTTGCAGTCGGCCCGTCGCGAATTATATTTTGAAGTAAAGATTGTTTCTCCGCTCTTTTAAATGATAAAGTATTTAATATTTCAGTTTCCTGCGCATAAATACTGCTTAAACGATTTACGAATAATAAGATCAAAATATAACTCAATATTTTTATTTTTATTTTCATTTATTTAAAATTATGAGTTATTGAATTTTTTTATTTAATTAATACCAATTTCTTAACATTTACAAAATTACCTGCCACTATTTTATAGAAATATATTCCGCTTGACAGATTATAAGCGTTAGCATTAAAGTTTACCGAGTAATTTCCCGGAGCTGTCTGACCGTTTACGAGAACCGCAACTTCTTTCCCTGACATATCATAGACTTTTAGTGTTACAAGACTATTTTGAGGAATAGAATAATTTATTAC
This sequence comes from Ignavibacteriota bacterium, assembly GCA_003158365.1. GTDB lineage: Bacteria > Bacteroidota > Ignavibacteria > Tepidaquicellales > Tepidaquicellaceae > FEN-1279. Next base: position 2,823 of record PMIW01000174.1, read on the forward strand.
TGTAGACGGATTAAACGGGTTTGGATAATTTTGACTT
>PMIW01000059.1 GCA_003158365.1 Ignavibacteriota bacterium
GTTGTAGTGCCCGAAATAAAAGTTTTTGTACCGCCTGTTAAAATTAAGTTTCCATAAGTTGCAGCCGGTACAATATAAGCTCCTGTTTGTGCGAAGTTTATTGTACTTGAAGAACTGATAGTACCATATGTATGGTTTACTGTTGTGTTTTGAACAACAAGTAAACTGTTTGAAGACAAATCAATTGTACCAGTTAATGTATTAGACGGAGAAATATTTAAGTTCAAAGGGTTGGTACCGTTTCCAAGTATTACTTTAGAGTTTGTTCCTGATACAACCCAATCCGAGGATAAAGAAATATTAGAAGAGTTTACGATATTAAAAACCTGATTATTTGAAGTAAAATCCGGAGGGTTGCTTCCTGCTCCACCCGGGTCCGTACCCCAGTTGGCAGTATTCGAAAGATCACCGTTTCCCGAATAATAATAAAAAGCCGGTGCAGTACCCGATACAGTAACATTTTGAGCAGATGCACTTATGCTTGAATGTGTGATATTACCGCTAAAGGTGCCCATGGAAACAGGATTGAATCTGGCATATATAGTTGTAGTAGTTACGGTTCCTCCTGAAGGAGTCAATGATATAGAGCTTTTATTATCTACCCATGCTAAATTATTTAATGAAATTTCAAAAGGCGGCGGCGGAACAATAACAATCGGACCCATTAAATTTGTTCCTGATACAGTATATGTTTGAGAAGCAGAAGGTGTACCTGCATTAGTTAAAGGAAAAGCTAATGTAGTGAGTGAGGTTATAATAGAGGGAGAACTGACTACCGGAACGACGCTGTTCCATGTATTCCCCGCTCTTATTCCGTCAACGACTAAAACCGGCGAGCTTGATGCGGAGCCTTGTCTTAATGCAAAACCTGCAATGCTGGCTGCATCGGTAGATGTTAAATCCGTATTAGATATAGTCGGCGCAGGTTCGGTTCCGTTTATTACCGGATTAATAAATAAATCTGCGACATCGTTTGTCGTTCCGGTAACGAAAGTATATTTCACAACGACTAAATATGTTGTACCGGGAGTATAATTAAATCCTGTGTAATTTGCAGTTCCCGAGCCTCTTGTAATTCCAAAAGCGAAATTAGTAGTGGCAGCATCTTTTTTCACGAAAACTCTTCCGTAAAAATTTGTGGTACCCTGTATAAAGTGCATAAAATAATCACCTGAAGTCTGGGTTGATGTAATTTTTACCATGCAGGCAAAATATACAGTTCCGCTGGATTGAGAAGATGACAAACTTTTATTATCGTCCTCGCCTGAAGTTGTCATGGAAGCGGCATTACCTATGCCCGAACCAATATATCCTGAATAAGTCAGACCGGGTGTGGTAACAGCGATTGCATTCGTACCCGAGCCGCTGTGAGCGGTCCATCCGTTGGCTGTTAACAATGCCCCGGAGGAATAACTAAAATCTTCCGTGAGCAACTGGGCAAAACTTTGACCCGCAAATAAAAGTAAGAGGGAGAGAATGATTGTTAAAAGATTCAGCCGGAATGAATATTTACTTTTTTTAAAACACAATAATCCCGAAGAAGAAAGAGTTTTTTTCATAATTAAATATATTATTATTATAAAATATTTATTGTTAGAAATTACCGAGATAAATCCAAGCGAAGTTAATGAGATTTGCTGTAAAAAATAACTTTTGTGTTACAATTGATAATAATAAAGCAACAAGATCATTATTATCCCGTCTCCCGCCTCCCGCATTGCTTCGAGAATTTTTCTTCCTGAGATTTACCCTGTGTACAAAAATAGCGAAAACAAAGATTAAAAAGAATTACGAAATTGTTAATTTTTTGTTAACTTCCGGATAAATGGATTTTATTGAATTAAATAATTCCGCATATTTTTTAACTAAAGTTAAATGTCTGTTATTGTTCCGGGATGAATTTTAAAAATTTAATTTCATTAATATTTATTTTTTCCATCGCTGTTTTTCAGTGCAAGCCCGGCAATTATTCACACAAAAATACCGATACGACTAAAACTTCTGACACAAAAATTCAGGAAGTAAAACCGGAAAGCATCTCCATTATAGGCGTGGGTGATATTATGCCTGGTTCGAATTACCCGCCCCCCGGCTCGCTTCCGCCCGATGACGGAAAGTATTTATTTGATGATGTAAAAGACATTTTGCAGGATGCGGATATAACCTGCGGAAATCTCGAGGGAGCGCTGCTTGACAGGGGAGGGACACCCAAAAAATGCAATGATACTCTGGGCAACTGCCATTCGTTCAGAATTCCAACAAGGTATGCGGGATATTTAAAAGATGCGGGATTTGATTTTTTGAATCTTGCAAATAATCACAGCGGGGATATGGGATTGGAAGGAAGAGAGAGCACTTATGAAACTCTCGAAAAAAACGATTTGGAATTTGCCGGAACGCTCGACTATCCGACAGCAACTTTGGAAAAAGACGGCATCAAATACGGGTTTGCAGGATTTGCACCAAATAACGGGACAATTAGCATAATTAATTTTAAAAAAGCCGGAGAAATTATTTCCGAATTAAAAAAAGAAGCAGATATTGTGATTGTATTTTTTCACGGAGGGGCGGAAGGATTATCGGCACAAAATGTAACCGGTAATGATGAAACATATTTAGGAGAAAACAGGGGAAATGTATATGAGTTTGCTCACGCTGTTATTGATGCAGGAGCAGATGTTGTTTTCGGAAGCGGTCCGCACGTAACAAGAGCAATCGAATTATATAAAGGAAGATTTATTGCTTACAGTCTCGGTAATTTCTGCACTTACGGGAAGTTCGGATTGAACGGCGCGATGGGAATAGCACCGATAATAAAGGTTTATCTGAATAAAAAAGGTGAATTTGTGGGCGGAGAGATAACACCGGTAAAGCAAATCAAGCACGGCTTTCCAGTGATAGACGAGGATAATAGAGTGATAAAGACAATACAGGTGCTTACCGAGAAGGATTTTCCGGATGATAAACTGGTTATTGATGATGCTGGAAGGATTGAGAAAAGGTAGGTGTTCTAAATTAAGGTAAGAATAATAAGTTGAATTATTTTCGGAAAATCGGTAAATTAAATATTAGTAGTAAGGACAGGTAGCTCAGTTGGTAGAGCAACGGCCTGAAAAGCCGTGTGTCGCCGGTTCGATTCCGGCCCTGTCCACAATACCCCGATTTTATCGGGGGTTTTTTATTTTCAGGAAAAAGCAATCCCGAAATCGGGATGTGTCGCCGGTTCGATGGAGTTTATCCCGATATTCATCGGGAGCCCTGTCCACTTGAAAAATCAACCACTTAGAGGTAAAACTTTAAGTGGTTTTTTTTTGGTAGGCATAAAAGTGAGCATATGAAAATAGCCTGTTTTATACATCCTCTAGAAATGGAGCAATTATGTTTCTATCCAAAAGAAAATACGGGGTTTATTACATCAACTATAAAGGTGAGTTATCAGGTATGATGAAAAAGATTTCGACTAAGGTTACATTAATTATAAGTCAACGACCTGCTTTTAGCTTAACCCATGGTTACATTTTTTATGAGTCAATGCGCTTTATTTAAAGTTGTTTTTTTAGAATTGACAATATCAAATCAAAATTATAGTTTCTCATAATAATATTTATTAAAGAAAATTTTTGAGTTTTTTTTAATCAATCAATCAATCAATCAATCGTTAAAAGGAGAAACAAATGCAAAGAAGAAATTTTTACGCTCTTTTCGTAGCTGCAGTTTTGGTTCTTGTAGTGTCATTAGGATTTTTCATGTTTTCCGGTGACGATCCAACAATAGCTGCTTCATTTTCATCTTTCCATTCTGTTGGACCAACAACGGATGGTATCTATACCGGTACCTGGACACAAGGATTAGCTATACCTACTCCCGGTAGCAATGGTGGCGCCGGAGTAGGATATTCACGAAACGACACTTGCTGGCTATATGCTCTAAATGGTGATATCGATGGCAATAGTACTGCACCGGGTACATTTCGATTATATAATATTACTACAAATATCTGGACGACTTTGACTTCGGCTCCTTCCGGAAGATGCTGGACCAGTATGTATAAGGCAGGTCCTGTCAGTAATACTATTCTCTATGATTTTGGAGGATTACCAACAGGAGCAACCGCATGGACTCAGATGACAGGTTCTCTTTTTTCCTACAGTATAAATCTTGGCACCTGGTCAACATTAGCTACAGCTCCGACACCTGCCGGTAACGCAGGCGTGTGGAGTTATCAGGATAGTATATTATATGCTATCGGAGGAGTAGGAACAACGGGAGCATGCCTAAATACTGTTCAGATGTACAACATTAACTCTAATACCTGGAGAACATGCACCTCATTGCCAGGAACAAGAGCGAACGGTTGGTGTTTTATAAAGAATGATACTATTTATTATGGCTGCGGATGTACAACTGCCGGTACAGCATGGACTAATTCGATATATGTTGGAAAAATCAGTCAGACAGACAGGTCTGTAATAACATGGACAACTTCATCAGCCACATATCCGGGCACCAACAATGAATTTATGGATGCTGCACCGTTCGCAGACGGATTTATAATCGGACCCGGAGGTTCGTCAGTGTGGTGGGGCAATGGAACAGAATGTTACAGATGGAATGGTGGAACAAGTGCTTTTGTAAGCGCCGGACCGCTTTCGGTTGCAACTTCTGATGCAATGTTAGGTTCAGCAAGTTTCCAGCGTGGAAGTTATAAAATCTGGAAGTTTGTAGTAGCAAGCGGTGAACTTGGAAGTGCTCCTTACCATATTCTGAATACTCAGATTTTTACAGATTCAGTCTTGTCGGCTTCTCCTCCTGCAGTTGTTAATCGAAGTTTATTACTTCCGACACCGGGCGTGAATACAAATTATGTTTCGGTTCCTTATAACGCAGGACAGAATTTTGGCAATAATATTACCATAGAAGCCTGGGTAAAAATTGGCGGCTCAACTACTGCGAATACTATATTAAACAAAGGAGGTGCTTCATTTGATTATCAATTGGGTATCATTGCTTCAACAACAACTCCATTTTTCCGTGGACCATCGGCTCAGGCTACATCGACTTATTCAATTCCTGTCGGTGTTTGGACACATATAGCTGTAACATCAGATGGTACTACAGCGGTTTTCTACATGAATGGTGTTCCACAAACAATCGCCTCACCAGTTGCATTAGGTTCAACAACAAATGAAATGCGTATAGGGCGTGGAAATGCTGATGCCGGTTCAGGTAAACTTGATGAAATAAGAGTATGGAGTGTAGTTAGAACTCCTGCACAAATTCTTTCAAATATGTGTGTAAAATATCTACCACTTAATTCAACAGGACTAAAAGCAATATGGCATATGGATAGTACATTTGTTGATTCTGTCAGCGGATGGAATGGAACAGCAATGGGAACTGTTGGATTTGATACAGCAAATAACTGCATGATAACAAGTATAGGAAATTTGTCAAACGAATTACCTAAAGATTATTATCTGAGTCAAAATTATCCGAATCCATTTAATCCTATGACAAAGATTAATTATGTGCTTCCAAAATCGGGACTTGCAGTTCTAAAAGTTTACGATATCCTTGGCAAAGAAGTCACAACCCTTGTGAACGAGTTCAAGAATGCAGGCAGTTATTTAATTGATTTCAACGGCTCTGCATTATCGAGCGGAATATATTTCTACAGATTAGAATCAAATGGGTTCGTAAGCACAAAGAAAATGATGCTTATTAAATAAAGATACCTGTAAGTTAGTCTGTATTTTAATATTTAGTCCGGTTAATTGAAAAATTAACCGGACTTTTTATTTTTCAGAAACAAATTTAAGTAATAAAATCCCCTAAAATATTTCAATCGGGTAATATACAAATGAAATTATTATTTTAAAATAATCTTAAATTTAAATAATGTTATTAAATTGTTTTAAAATGATGGTTTAGCAGTTAAAAATAACTTTTCAGATGGTTTTAGAAAATCAAAACATAAAAGTAACATCCGTTGAAAATCCTTTGTGGGTAAGCCTTTACAGAGATTTTAGAGATCTAATTGACAGCGTAAATGTTGGATTTTTGGCCACTGAAAAGCCGTGTGTCGCCGGTTCGATTCCGGCCCTGTTCGCTTTCTATTATGAAAAACTTACCAAAATGGTTTCTAATTGAAACATCAATAATAATATTTTTTATATTTATTGTGTTTATAATAAGCATTATAATTTCAATCGTTCCGTGTTATGAAAAATACAGATACTATGGTTTTTTTATTTTTAGCGGAATTTCTTTGATTATTTTACTGATTTCTTTTTTAAAGATAAAAAAGAAAAAACAAGTTTAGGAAATTAGCTTTACTTATATATCATAATTAATTAAATTTCCTTAAAACAATTCTAAATAAATTCTGACTAATGCAGCTTATAGCGGCTAAATGCCCTGATTGCGGGGCTGATCTGAAAATACCCGAAGGCAGTCCTTCGGTAATATGCGAATATTGCGGGGGAAATATTCTTGTAGCAGATATCCTTGGAACGACGTCAGTAATGCAGAACTGCATGACGCTTGCTTATTCCGCTATGGAAAGCAAAAATTACAAAGATGCTTATGACCATTTTAACCGGGCAATTGAGATAGACATGAAAAATCCAAATGCGTGGTTTGGAAAGGCAGTTTGCGAGGGGATGATTGGCAAAGTAGGAGAAAACTCATTTGGACAAATGATAGATATGTTTGAAAGTTCATTCAAGTATGTTTCGGAGGATAAACAAGCTAATTTCAGGAAAATCGCTTCAGCTGAAATTGTAAAAGTAGTACGAAAATCCACTAACATAATTCAACTCGCATGCGAGTTACTTGTGTTAAAAAAAGAGGATGATAAAATATCTTCAGAACTTGGCAATGAGATCAGGGAATTGAAAGAAAATGTGAAAAAAACTATTCAGAAAGCACAGGAGTATGACCCTGATAACAAGGATGTTACAACGCTTTTAGATGAGGTCACATCGGGTACATTCTTTAAGTCTGACATAGATGAAGAGTCACAATCGAAGGAAAATTCTCCAATAAATATATTTAAATCTATCAATATTGAACCGGAAAAACCTCAACCTGATACCTCGGGTCAATCATCCGAAAACCAGACCGGCAGCAATAAAAAGAGCGGCTGTTCATTTGTAATATTAATTTTTGTGATGGCAGCAGTTTCCGCAGGTCTGCTGCTGGGATAAAATTATGATATAAAATTAACAGAAAGTACGATATGCGGTTCTTCAGGAACAAATTACCGCAGTACGAACGGCTGAGAAAACCGTTTCTGTAATTATACATATAAATTAATTGAACCACGGAGAGATTCGGGATTTTTATTTATCCCCGGTTCGATTTCAGACGCAGTTGGCTTTCAGCTGGTCCTGCCCGCTTTTCATTATCAGTTCACTTGCGTTCTGCAGTTTTCTATTTTCAATATGATCGGCTCATTAAATTATTTAATCTGGTTGAATTTATTTGCATTAATTGTTGTTAATAAAATGTACTTCTTTATTAAACCAAATTAAATGAAAACAATGAAATTTTATGTACTTATTTTAAGTCTGTTTGTTTTGTTGGTTTCTCAGGCATCCGCTCAGACGGTGCTTTTTGACTTTGATAATGCCCCGCTTTACACGTCTCTTCCTATCACACTGACATCAGGCGGGATAACCGCACATTTATCTGCGACGGGTCAGGGATATTCCATTCAGAACGCCAATGTGCTTGGCTTCACGCCGGCGGGGTTTTCCGGCCGCATTATCTATCCAAACAGCATTTACCTTGCTGATCTTCTCATTCGGTTCGACCATACGCTTACCGGTTTTTCAATAATGTATGCGTGCCAGGAACTTGGCTGCGATGACGCAGCCACAATGAAGGTGACTGCCTATATGAATGGCAGCTACGTAGGATTCAGCACAAAGACAGCGACCTTTCCGGGTACATGGCCGGTTGATACGCTGAAATGCAGTTTCCCGCAGGGTTTCGACAGTGTCGTGGTTCACTATTTCTTACCTCCTCCTACCTGCCAGGACTATGGAGTTATTTTCATGGCAGATAACATGCGCGTGACCCCCTCTACCGTTAATACAATATCAGAAAATGAACTTCCTGGAATGTTCGTGTTAAAGCAGAATTATCCTAATCCATTCAACCCGAGCACAACAATCAGCTATCAGCTCCGGGCGAAAAGCCTTGTTACACTCAAAGTTTTTGATTTACTTGGCAAGGAAGTTGCAACGCTGGTAAACAATGTTGAACAGCCGGGTAGTAAGTCGGTGAATTTCAATGCAAACAATTTAGTAAGCGGTGTATATTATTACCGCCTGCAGGCAGGCAATTTTATTTTAACCAGGAAGTTTGTCTTGCTAAAGTAAGGGGAACGGTAAATTAAAACATAAGTTCTACAAGGTACCCATTACAGCTGGTACGGGTTCAGATATGCACTTGCAAGCATATTCAGACTGGCAGTAGATTCATCCATAAACTTTTTTGCTATAATCAGGTCTGTGGGTGTATATCACAAAACAAAGAAAAAAGTAGTGTGGGATTTAACAACACATTATTAATCACTTTATTTGTGAAGAAGTAAAAAATTATATTTTTATTGTCCAGAGTTTTTTCCCCGATTCAAAATCAAAGCCGATAAATCCGAATTCTTTAAATTTAAAAACAAATATATTCCCCGACCTCATTCCGCTGAATTTATCCTTCATAAAAAACAAATCGGAAAACGAATCACTTTCCCTTTGCTTCATTTTCTCGGGAAAATTTTCAGGAAGAGCAGTCCATTTTTCGTTGCCGTCTGCATCGACGCAGGTCAGCATTCTGTCGTTATTTTTTCCGAGTTTATCCTGATGTAAAATAACAGCAGCATCCTGGTCCTGGTAGATTATAATACCGTTAAGGTAAACTTTATCCGGTGTCAGAAGTTTTGGATTTTCAATTTCAATTTTAATATTCACATTTTCGATATCAGCTCTGAAATTATATGCTTTATCCTTTGCAAAATTATTAATTTCGTAACTTGCAATATTTGCTTCCCTTTTAAAATAATCAAAAAGCATAAATTCATTTGCCCTTAATAAATACACTGATTTTCTTTCCACCTCATTGTTGTCATGACCCATCACGAAACAGTTCGTAATTGCATTGTATGAATTTTTAAGAAAGTTATGCTCTTCCCTGTAATCAAAATTTTTCATACTCATCAAAGTATCGACATCCACATAATACTTAAATTCCATACCGTCACTTGTTTTTATTTCAAGGCACAGCGGCACTTCCTTTACACTGAGGTCTGTTATACCGCCTTTAAGTTTAGGGTGCTTACTGATGAAAGACTCAGTGCCCATAATCATACCGCCTGTATTTGCATCGAAAATTTCAATTATGTGTTCGTTTTTTGAATTACCCCTGCTTATCTGCCAGATATTACCTTTTACAAAATACACTTTTGTATAAGTATCGGGCAGATTATCATAATCGGTTTTAATGCTCGACAGGATTTTTGCCTGATTAGGGTCATATAAATAATTGTAAGTTTTACAAAAGAACCCTTTGGTTTCAATTGAGTGCGAGCCTGCCGTTTTCGTTTCCGATATATAATGGAATGAACCGTCGGTTAATATCCATATCATTGGTTTGCCGTCTTTATCCTGATACATTGCCGCATCAATCAAATCGCCGTGAATTGAGTCTGCAGTAAATTTAGGATATAGATAGAACACACTGGCTATTATTAAACAAATTAATATAAAAAGAAAAAACAACGTTTTTATTAAACATCCGAGAGAAGATTTTTTTTGAACGGGCGGTCTGTTGGTAATGCTATAGCCGACTTTTAAAGGCTCCATTTATTAATCCTTTAGAAAAGTGCAATTTTAATTGTTATTAATTGCAAATTTGATAAAATAAAAATAAAATACAAGTTAATAGTCAAATTTGACAATACAGGATATCAATATTGTAAGATGGATGAGTAAATAATTATGTGTTGCGCCGGCATACGGGAAAAACAGCCGGATAATGTACTTTAAGATTTATCCCGGATTCTCACAAATGAGAACTCAATCAACACTTCGCGGAAAGATATTAATACCTTGAACAAATGATCGTTTTATTAACTTTTTTTGATCAGATACAGGAACTCAATAGCATAAGAATCAGGTTTATAGGATAAGCATTATGATTGAAAGAAAGTAAAACAGGAAATACTTTTTTGTTTTAATTTTGATAAATTTTTACCGGGACCCGGGATGGGGGAATATTTGTATCAACCAATATATAATCTGCCCGAGTACCGGTAAATTTTAATATTTCGAAGTCAGGAAAGATGCCTCAGCCGCTCTTGTAAACGGCGGACTGAACGGTTTCGTAATCGCTGCCTCGAGGAAAATAAAAGCTGGAATAAATATTGTAAGCCCGGGAGTTGTCGCGGATGCTGCGGAAAAATTTGACGGGTTTTTTCCGGGACACGTTCCTGTTGAGATGTACAGGGTTACATCTGCATATGTTAAGAGTATTGAGGGCTGTGCAACGGGAGAAGTTATAAAAGTATATTAGATATTTTGATAATCACAATATTTAGTAAATAAAAATTTATTTTTTTACTTTTTCTGTTTTTGGAGTTTTTGTAATTTTTATTTTGCTTTTATTTTTATCGCAATTCAGACAAATATCGAGATTGGTATCGTTGTAAACTGAAATTTCATACATGTCAAGTGTGTATTCGTAATAATCATCTTCCATAATAATCCTGAAATCGTACGTGCCTTCGGTGAGAATAATATCATAATGGTCATAAGGATAAACAAAGTAATCAATTACATTTCCGCTCCATCCTTCCCCTGAATAACTGTCGTGAAAATATGCTTCCGTTATGAATTTATCCGATTCGTTATTGTAAATGCCGACATAATAATTGCTCGGGACATAAATATATTCCTCGCATCCTCCGAAGATAAACGCAAATCCCAGTATAATTAAAATGTAATTCAGCTTTTTCATGCAAACTCCTTTTAATTTCTTTTTTTATACCCCCGAGGGGGGTAAAAGTTCCTTAAAATATAACAAGAAGATTTTTAATATGCAATTTCAAAAAAGAGAATTAAAAATATAAGATTGAATTATATAAACAGGATTGGTGAAAAAGGGTAAAATAAAAAAAGCCGGGCACCTGAAGCGCCCGGCTTTCTGTATTATCGGATTAAGTAAGATTATTTTTGTTCTTCTTTCTGAATGTTTACACTTATGCTGTTTCCTTCGCGTTTTATTATTATATCCTTGTCGGTCAGGTTATCCTCTTTGTTCTTTTCTTTTATATAAGTGCGGATTTCGGTGTCGGTCATTTTACTGAAGTCCACATCGGGTTTATCCATGGTTTTCATTTTGATTACCTGCTCACCGTTTTTGTCATTTACATCGACCTGCAGGTTCTGATTTCCTTCGTGCTTAATACCGTCTTTCATTTTTACTTCGAGTCTCTTTTTTCCGTTTTCCATGGTTTTATAGCTCACATCCATATCATTATATCCTGCGGCATCGAGCTGCTTCCTGATTTCAGCCTGAACCTGTTCATCCGTCATATTGCTTGCATTAATATCTATCTTGAAAAATGAATGCAGTGCCGCCGAATACACCGGTCTGGTAACACTTGTATTTAGAGGCACGATTTTTATAGAAGTAAGTTCCTTAATTTTTTCAAGGTCGTTTTTATAGCTCGTTACAAGTTTATCATCGGTTGACTGAACGACGACTTTATATTCTGTGACTGCGGTACCGTTAATATTTTTCACGTCCACTGTTCCGTCGAAGTTTTTGAACCAGCTCAATTTATTCAGGCTTTCCGTAACAGCAGTATTCGAAGCGCCCGGAGCAGTCCAGGAAAGCACGTAGCCCACAGGATCACTCTGTGTTACCGGCATATTGCAGGCGGCAATTAAAATTGCCATGAGCGCGACTATTGCGAACTGAAGTTTGTGTCTTAAAAAGAAATCTTTCATTTTATATTTACCTCTCCGGTTTTTTCTGTTTAAAAGTTTATTGTTTGAATCAATCAGCCACATAGAAGTCTTACCGAAACTTTCGTCATACTTTTTATCCTTAAGTTTTTTAATATGCTCTTCCATTTTACCCTCCTTTGGTATTTAGGGTTTTATTTTATTAATAATTCTTGCTGTTTCAAGTTCAAGATTATCTATCGAATTAAACCTGTTTACATTTCCGTTGAACTTATTTCTTCCGAGGTCTTCAATTATCTTTCTTAGCTTCTCCCTTGTACGGCTCAATCTCGATTTTATTGCCGAAGAACTTATTTCTTTCTGCAGGATTTTAATTTCTTCAATCGAGAAACCGCCGATTTCAAAAAGCAGGAATGCAATTTTTTCCTTATCGCTCAGTTTGGAAAGAGCCAGAAAAAGTTCATCGCACATTTCATCCTGTTCGACCCGCGGAAATATTTCCGGCAGTTTATCGAAGTCTTTATATTCATCATAACTCAGAAGCCTTCCGAACAGTCTTTTCCTGTAACGGGAAATATACGTGTTCGTGATAATGGTGAACAGCCAGTTTCTGAACTTGCCTTCATCTTCCAGCTTATCGAAGTTTTCGAGTGCTTTCAGCAGGCTGTCCTGAAAAATATCCTCTGCTTCATCAATCCTGCTGCCTTTTCTGCAAAGCCCCCTGCAGTAGTTCAGTGCATCGTTGTAGCAAGGTTTGATAAATTCGAGAAATTTATTTACATCCCGGGTACTGATTTCTAATTTCTCCTTTTGTATGAAATGACGCATAAGTCATTAAAAAGTCGCAGGTGAAAATTAATTATCTTTTGGGTAAGATAAAACATTAAAATGGTAAATTAAATGTTGTTTATTNNGATAGCTTAATTGGATATGCTATTACTGGTAGTAACACGGTTTATGATACCAATTTTATACTTAAAACGACAAACGGCGGTGATAATTGGATTAAATTGGATTCTTCCCAAGGAGACTATAGTAGAATTATATTTCTTAACTCGCAGACAGGATTTATTAGCGGTGGATGGAGACCCGGAATATCAGGAGGTTATGTATCAAAAACTACAAACGCCGGACTGAACTGGACTGTGCTACCGAACTCTGTTTTTGCGAATCACTTTGATGATATGTATGTTTTGAATAACGATACAATATGGGTANNGATGATAACGGGTTTGATGGCGGGTTATACCGCACAACTAATGGAGGAAATAGCTGGATACAGCAGTATTTTAATACTGGATATCAACCAAATAAAATTTATTTTGTAAATAAGAATTTAGGTTTTTATTGTCCTTTTGGAGGTACAAATTTATTTAGAACAACAAATGGAGGATATAATTGGACAAGTATTAATGGAGAAAACGGGTTTTCTCAAATCACTTTTGTTGATAGTTTAACTGGATGGAAAGCAGATGGTAATTTTATAAAGAAAACAACAACTGGTGGAATAAATTGGATAAACCAACCATTACCCTTAAGTTATATTGGTGGAATATATCATTTCTCTTTATTAAATAAAGATACTATATGGGGAGTAGGAAGTTCATTTCAATATCCAAATCTCAGCCGAAGAGGTGTAATATATGGGACGACTAATGGAGGGAGTAACTGGCTATACCAAATACCTGATACCTCTGTGATATCCATAATGGGTTATGAATTTATTCAATTCATAAATTTTAAAATTGCTTGGGCTTATTCGACAAATAGAGGAATTCATACAATTAATGGAGGTGATACAACTTTTCTT
>PMIW01000161.1 GCA_003158365.1 Ignavibacteriota bacterium
TTTCTTGCAAACATGAGTCATGAACTCCGTACACCAATGACAGGAATTCTCGGGTTTGCAGAACTGATGACTAACGAACTGGTAGACCCAGAACTTAAAGAAATGTCAGGGATGATTTTAAAAGGGGGTATGAGGCTGACAGACACTCTGAATTCTATTCTTGATTTATCCAGTATTGAAGCAAATAAAATCGAAATAAATATTCTGGAGAAGAATATAATCGATTTGATTAAGGATACAGTTAAATTGTTCGAATTATCAGCCAAACAAAAAAATCTTTCGGTTAAATTCATGCCTGATAAAGATACGCCAAATGCAAATATAGATGAGAGACTTTTTGTTCAGGTTATAAATAATTTGATAAATAATGCGATCAAATTTACTGAGGAAGGGGAAATCAAAATACTTTGCGGAAAGGAAGAGACAGACGATTCAAGTTATGTTTTTATCAAAGTAAAGGATACCGGAATCGGAATTTTACAGAAAGATATTGAAAAAATATTCGAACCTTTCAGGCAGGTGAGCGAAGGACTTAACCGAAAATATGAAGGAACGGGGCTGGGACTTACAATTTCAAAGAAATTTGTTGAATTGATGGGAGGAAAACTAAATGTTGAAAGTAAAATAGGCAAAGGTTCCGTGTTTACCATATTACTCCCGATTAACAAAATAACACAAAATATATTTAAATCAGAACCTTTAAAAGAAATCAAATTATATAATAACTTTGAAACAACGCCAAACATACTGCATGTGGAAGACGATATGCTTGGAAGAAAAGTAGTCAAAGTTCTTCTTAAAAAAGAATGTAATGTAACGGATGTCGAGGACGGAGAAACGGCATTGGCATTGGCATCCAAACAAAAATATGATTTGGTATTAATGGATATTAATTTAAGAGGCATAAGCGGAATCGAAACAGCTCAGGCGATAAGGTCAATACCCGGATATGAAGATACACCGATTGTTGCAGTAACAGCATACGCCATGGTTGGTGATAAAGAGAAGTTTCTGCAAAACGGATGCTCGCACTATTTGTCTAAACCATTCACAAAAGAAAGTCTTATCAAAGTAATTCAGGAAGCACTGAGCAATTAAAAAATCCGGATAAACTATCAACCCCGTATCACATCTTAAATCAGAGACTCAAATAAATTATTACAATCTATTGTTATTACATATAGATAATTAAGAAAAAAGTTGTTTTTTCATTAATTAATCTAATTAGCTTATTTTTGACTTGACAAAATTATCTACTACGTCTATATTTGCTATAAACGAAAGGAGAATATTATGGAAGAAAATAAATGCAATACCCGGATTAATGAAAATTCTGATATATTCGAAACAAGATTGATTCCGATTGAAGAAATCAAAAAATGGTATGCTGAAATGACGGAATTCGGAAATGACATTTTAAAGATAAATGTTGACTACGGAATATTATCAGGAATTGATAAACCCGTCCTGTTTAAGCCCGGTGCCGAAAAAATTAAAAATGCTTTTAGTCTGCAAGTTGAGAAAATAGATTGTGTAAGTGAGATTTTCGATGCAGAAAAAAATTATATGGATTATACATATAAATGTATTATAACTTCAAAATCCGGATTGCGTCTTGGCATATGTGACGGGAATGCAAACAGCAGGGAAGAAAAATTCAGATATATTTTCATACCTTCGGAAAAAGTACCTGAAAGAAAAGTGCTCGATAAAATGAAAATTGAGGGAAAGGGTAAATGGAAAAAATGTTCGGATAAATGGGTATGGCTGGAAAGAACCGAAAATCCCGATGTGCTTGCATTAAAGAATTCCATTCAGAAAATTGCTCAAAAAAGAGCGTTTGTAGGGGCAATATTGATGGCTATAGGTGCTTCTGAATTTTTTACACAGGATGTAATTGCAAACTGATATGTCATTTTAAAACTTCAAATATTTTTTACAGATGGAAACATTTGATAGAAAGCTTATGAAGAAAATTCCTGGATACGGAAATTATTATGCCTATAAAAACGGAAGAATATACAGTAGGATTAATTCGGGGGAAGGATACAGGCAATTGGGCGAGTACAGACTTCCTTATTCAAAGTATTTATCCGTATATGTCTACAGGAACAAAACAAAAGAAGGGGTACAGGTTCATAAACTCGTTGCTTCAGCATACAGGAAAATTAATTATAAAAAATTTAATATTTTTCATAAGGATAAAAACCTTATGAATAACGAACCGAAGAATTTATTGATAAGAAAGAAAACGGAAGATGAAAAAACGGAAACCGATGTTTATAAAAATGAAATAAAAGATTACGAGGCAATTCTGAAAAATTTCATTAATTACGATTATAACAGCATTATCTGGAATGAATATAAAACAGTTAAATTAAAACGTTCTGCAAGGATGGTTTACAACTGGCTAAAAGTATTTTTACTCGCAAAAAAGCTGATTTGAATAAAAATTTTTCTATTTATTGTTTGTTAAAATTAATTTAAGTTTTTGTATATAAATAAATTAAAATTTAAAAATCCGAATATGAAAACAAAAATTGTTTATCTTATCGTGATATTATCGTTGGTTTTCTCCGTTAACATCTACTCGCAGACCGTGGAAGAAATATTATCCAAATACTCGGATGCTATTGGAGGCAGAGCAAGTTGGGATTCCGTAAAGACACTAAAGTTTTCGGGATATTCAACCTTAATGGGAATGGATATTCCTTTTACGCAATATGTAAAAAGACCCGGATTATGGATGATTGAAATTCAGGTTCAGGGCGTAAAAATAGTTCAGGCATATGACGGTACCGGCGGATGGATGGTGAACCCGATGATGGGCTCTAAAAAAGCAGAAAAGACTGATGAGGTAACAACCAAAAGTTTCAGAGCAAACTCCTTGATTGGCGGAAAGCTGATGAATATTAAGGAAATGGGATATACTGTTGAGCTGGAAGGCAAAGAAGACCTTGACGGAAAAGAAGTCTATAAATTAAAACTTACCGATAAAGACGGGGATGTATCGAAATATTATATTGACGAAACGACTTTCTTAATTTTGAAAAGTGAATCCAAAACAGTACGCATGGGTAATGAAATCTTAGCTGAGACTTCTTACAGCAATTATACAAAAGTAAACAATTTATTAATTGCATTCTTATCTGACCAGAAATTAACAGGTGCCCAATATGATTCACAGAAAATATCTGTGGATAAAGTTGAAGTAAATATTAATCTGGACGATAAAATTTTCAAAATGCCGACTGAATAAAAGAATCGCATTCTAATTAATATAACAACGGATTGTTAAATGAAAGTTGTAAATTTATTTTCTATTATTTTCCTATTCATTTTTAATAATTCACATTCTCAGATAGAGGAATTTTATCTAGGAGAAAATCTGAATGAAAGAGTTATATTCCAGAAAATAAAAGAAATAAGAGGCGATTTATTTAAGTATGCAAATGAAAATATCGGACCAAATTCCAGGCTGATTTTCTTTTATGCATTTGATGAAAAAGGGAATAATACCAAGGAACAGGTTTACAGCATGAGGAAGGAAAAGATAATTACAAACATTGATTATAAGTACAATAACAGCGACTTTTTAACGGATGATGTAGAATATGATGAAAACGGCAGGGCAAAGCTAAAGAGCAAATATACATATGATAAAAAAGGAATGCTGATAGAACGTGTAAAGATTAAAGCCAACGGTAAAACAAGCTCTACAATACATTATAAATATGATGAAAGCGGGCGCAAGGAAACTGAGGACTGGTTTAATCATAAAGGGACTATGTATGAGGAAAAGAAATATGCGTATGGAGAAAACGGATTAATTTCAGAAGAGATACACTATAATGACGAGGACGCTATCTGTACTCATTTTAAATATCAATACAATGAAAACAAATTATTAACGGAAAAAGTAAGTTTTTATTCTGATGGAAATGTGTATGAAAGATGGGTTTACAGTTATGACTCTTATGGAAACAGGATACAGGAACAGCATTTCTTTTCCGGTGATAAACCGGAATATGTGCTAGCTTATACATACGATGAATTATACAATGTTACAGAATCGAAATTATTTAATGAGTCAGGTAAAATTATTAAATCAGTAAAATACTCTTATACTTACTATTAAAATGAAATTTCATATAGCTTTAATTATTGTCTCCCTGCTGTCTTTATCTTCCCTTCAAAATGATTCATATGCTCAGGTAAAAGATTTAAGTATAATAAATACAATTGGGAATGATTTTAAAACTTCTTTTTGCGATGGAATTTGCACTTTTACATCTCCCGCAAGATTTAACGGAAGCGACTGGCTGAAAACAGGCGCGACAATTATTTCAACTGCTGCATTTATGCCATTTGATAAAGATATCAGAAAAGAATTTGCAAAAAATCACAACAGTACTAAGGATAAAATAGCCGATGCCGGGAACGGATATGGAAATTTAATAACTCCGGTTGCACTTGGAACGGGAATTTATTCATACGGTTTATTTTTTAAAGATGACTATGTGCGTGAAACAGGAAGAATGATTTTTGAAGCGGTTTTATTTTCAGGTATAATAACCAATGCAACCAAAGTTATTGCGGGTCGAAGCCGTCCATATACTGAGCGGGGTCCCAACTTTTACACTATGTTTACGCTTGATGACGGTTCGGTATCATTTCCGTCAGCTCACGTTACAGTTGCATTTGCTTTATCTTCAGTACTTGCTAACAGGATTCACAACGTTTATGCTTCGATAGGATTATACTCGCTTTCAACTGTTACTGCATTATCCAGATTATATACAGATTATCACTGGACATCAGATGTAGTGATCGGTGCGGCTATTGGATATTTTGTCGGGGATTACATCTCATCAGACAGGAAAAAAGGTGATTCAAAATGCAAAGTATCATACAATATTTACCCCACAATCAACGGTTTAGGGATGAATCTCACTTTTTAATTGAAGTTGATTTTCAATTAAAAATGTATTAGATTAATTAAAATCTCACAGCTTTTTTAACGCTTTAAATGAGGGGTTAAAAATGAAATACTACAAGGGAAAGTTATTTTTTATCGCTATTCTAGTTTTTTTAATTTCTATATCAAATATCTATTCTCAATCAGGATGGGTTAGTACTTTTTTTAATAATACTAATACATTTTCCAAAATTGTCAAAAAAGATAGCCTTAACTATTTTGCATTTAGCAGGGAAAGTAAATATATCTATAAAAGTACTGATGGAGGAAATAGCTGGATTTGCACTCCCAATAATTCTTTTGACTCATTATATACGATATATGATGGTCAATTTATTAATTCTTTAACGGGATGGATAGTTGGTTTAAGAGATGATTTATTCTATGGAGTTATTTACAAAACTACTAATGGAGGTTTAAATTGGTTTAAACAAAACGTAGGTAATAATAATAGAGGTTTTTATTGTCTTTATTTTTTAGACTCAAATATTGGCTGGATTGGAAGTGGAAGCCCTGTTTGGGGAACGGGATATTTATATAAGACTACAAACGGCGGAATTAATTGGTCATTAAAAGAATTTAATGGTGCTGCTCAAATAAACAGCATAAAATTCTTTGATACAGATAATGGTTGGATTATGGGACATTATAATTTAATTGCAAAAACATCTGATGGCGGTCTGACCTGGATTCAAAAACCAATAAATA
>PMIW01000006.1 GCA_003158365.1 Ignavibacteriota bacterium
TTAAATGGATTCGGGTAGTTTTGATGTAAATAAAATTTATCCGGTAACAAAGTATTTATTTCCTTTACACCAACATTTATTTCACCACCTGTATATGTTCTTAATATATTTCCACCTCCAATAGCAAATCCATTTAAAGAATCAAAAAAAGCGAATTTATAAATTTGCATATTGATAAATGGATATGCATTTTGTTCGATCCAATTCAATCCGGAATTAGTTGATTTAAAAATTCTTCCACCAACACCAGATGTATATAAAGTACTTAAACCAGTATATTTAATGCACATTGAGTTAAAATATGTAGGATATAATAATGTATCCCAGGAAAGTCCACCATCAAATGTTCTATTATATTTTGTTATACCATTTAAAATTCCAGTATTTTCATTATAAAAATCAAGATCATATGCACTTATCGTTGAGGTTAATAAAGTCCAGTTAAAACCGCCATTTGTAGTCTTATATAATTTTTTATTATAATTTAATATATACCCAACGTTATAGTTTACAAATTTCATTAATCTTCCCGGCTCTGATGAAATATTAACTAAATTCCAGGTATTTCCAAAGTTTGTTGAAACATACACATTTGTAGTGGCGGAATCTAATAAGACAATTTTATCATCCTTTACAGATATCTTAATAAAATTGTAATTTCCAATTTTCGAAGAGACCCAATTATTTCCGCCATTTGTTGTAGTTAAAACCCAACCATCAGAGCCTGTTACTGCACCTTTTAAACTATCAGTAAATTCAAATACGTGAAAATAATATTGATTGTTATATAATTTTTGTACAAAATTATATCCTGAATTAGTTGATTTAAGTATTGTATTTGAGGTAAGTGAGTAAATAATATTCCGGCTGCAATATGTTAAATCTCTTGTATTAACTAAAGTATTATTAGATATTTTAAGCCAGTTTACTCCTTTATTTGTACTCTTCCAAATTGTTTGATCATCATTTCTATATGAGTAACAAGTATTTGAATCGGCAAATTTTTGAGCATAACCATCATTAATTGAATAAGTCCAGGTTAATCCAAAATTTGTGGAATAATAATCCTTTATTACAATGTTATTTCCGTTACAATCTCCTGCTCCACTTTCCGGTTGAGCAAGAAACAATACCCAGTTTAATCCCCCATTAGTCGTTCTTAATGAATTTCGTAAATAAGAGAAAACAAATCCTGTATTCTCATCTTTGAATAATGCCGACCAAAAACCATATAATACGGAATCTTGAAATATACTTAACCAATTTATACCTCCATTAGTTGTCTTAGCAACAACATTCGGATTACCGCAAATAAATCCTGTGTTTTCATTAATAAATTTAACTAAACCAAAATCTGTGGAGTAAATATCAAGTGAATTCATTGTCCAATTTTCACCGCCATTAGTAGATTTAATTAACTTATTTCCGCCGCTTGTGTAAATATTATTTTCCCAATGTACAATACTACTAATTTCTATATTATATAAACCTGTATTTAAAACAACTTCCCAATTTTCTCCTTTGTTTGTCGTTCTTATAATATGTACTGGGGAATAATCGCTAACTTCTCCCGCAAAACCGGTATTTTCGTTTAGGAGCAAACAACTGGAATATAGAATATTATTAAATGGTTTGAATGATGTCCAATTATTTCCTCCGTTAGTTGTCCATAAAATAGTTCCTCCATAATCTGTTACCGCCATACCAGTATTTGCATTAGTAAAGGACATGGAAGTTATTGTCTGCCCTGTCGGATAAGGATTAAACCACTGCCATCCCGATTGCCCATAAGATACCATTGAAATAAAAAACACTAATACAAAAAACAATGTAAATTTTTTCATTGTTTGAATTTTATTTAATAAAACAGTAATAAACCGGGTTGAAACTTATAATATATGACAATTTATATAATGTAATGAATTTAATAATATTTTTAAACTAAAAAATTAAATTAATTATATGAACAATTTCATTTGAAAATTGTTTTCTATATCGGAAAAGTTGTATTTTGAAACTACCTGTCCTGTTTTTTCCTTATATAAATATGCTTCACATTTCTGTTGCCTGTATCGCGCTCATCGATTGTGAATTTATTCATACTTTTTATTAGGGGCAGGAGTTTCGAATAGCCGTAATTACGCGGGTCGAAGTCGGGTTTTTTTTTCAGCAGTAAATTACCCAGCTCACCAAGAAACGCCCAGCCGTTTTCATCTGCAAGGTCGGCAATGCTGTCCGTGAATAGTTTGATTATTTTAGGATCAATTTTGCTTAATGGATTTTTCACCGAAGTTCTTGCGTTCCTTGATATTTTTTTAGTGTCATATTCAGCATGACTATGTATCTCGGGTTTTAATATCTCTATATATATAAACTTATCGCAGGCTGTTATAAAGGGGTTCAGGGTTTTCTTTTCGCCGATTCCGATAACAGTCATCCCTGCTTCCCTCAGCCTTGTTGCAAGTCTTGTAAAATCGCTGTCGCTCGATACTATGCAGAATCCGTCAACCTTTCCGGTGTATAAAATATCCATCGCATCGATTATCAGCGAACTGTCGGAAGAGTTCTTGCCTGTCGAGTAGCTGTATTGCTGGATTGGCGTGATTGCATTTTCCAGCAGGACATTTTTC
>PMIW01000040.1 GCA_003158365.1 Ignavibacteriota bacterium
TTTAACATTTAACATTTAATACTTTATTCAGATTTGTTCTCAAAATCATAATCGAATTTGAAAAGTCTTATGGATTTATATATTGATTTGGCAACATCTTCTTTTCCTTTATCCGATTTCAAATAATCTTCGTCAGCTTTATTTGATAAATATCCGCACTCTATAAGTACTGTAGGCATCGATGCACCAAGCAAAACAAAAAATCCCGCCTGCATTACTCCCCTGCTCTCAAGTTTTGTTCCTTTTACAATTTCTGTCTGAAGTATATCGGAAAATCTTGTACCGTTTTTAAGAAATGAATTTTGTGCGATTGAACAAATTATCCTGTTTAATTTTAGTTTGTTCGAATCAACTTTAACTTTTTGCAAATCTAAAAATTTGTTCTCGTTCAATGTAACGTCGATGGCTTCGTTTAATCTGTTGAGGTCAAGAACATATATTTCAAATCCGTTTTTATCATTCTCGTCACTTTTCCTTGCATTGCAGTGTATGCTTACAAATAAGTCTCCTGAATTGTCATTTGCAATTTTCCCTCTGGATTTTAATTCAATGAATTCATCTTTATCCCTGGTCATAATTACTTTAAGGTCACCATACCCTTTAACCAAATATTCTTTTACCTTTAACCCGATGGGTAATACAATATTTTTTTCATATATTCCCGACAGACCAATTGTTCCGGGGTCCTTCCCGCCATGCCCCGGGTCAATGACTACCGTTTCGATTCTTCTACCATTCCTTGTTTCACTGCCTTTAAGATTAGAATTTCTTATGGGCAGAATCAGGAATATTAAAAGTGTTAATGAAATTAATATTGTAAAATATTTGACTCTCAATGATATTTAATTAATGAATTTTGTTTTTTTACTTTAACATTTAACATTTAACATTTGATGCTTTATCTATAGTTTGTAAACTGCACTGCAAATTTTAAATCCGCTTCTTTTAATATTCTCATCACTTCCTGTAAATCATCCTTGGACTTTCCTGTAACCCTTACCTGTTCGTCCTGTATTGCAGCCTGTACTCTTAATTTGCTGTCCTTTATTATTTTTACGATTAACCTTCCGTTATCCTTGTCAATACCCTGCTGAATGGCTATTTCCTGTTTAACATTTCCCGATGGACTCTGTTCTATTTCTCCGGGTGCTAATGCTTTCAGGGATATTCCCCTTTTTATCATTTTATTTTGCAAAATATCGAGAACGGTTCTCAGATGAAAATCATCTTTCGATTCGATATTTATTTTTTTATCTTTTTTATTAAGTATAACTTCGCTGTTGGTTCCTTTAAGGTCGTATCTTTGCTTGATTTCTTTTAAAGCCTGGTTAACAGCATTGTCAACCTCCTGAAAATCTATTTGCGATACAATATCGAAAGAATTCTGGGTAGCCATATTAATTTTTGTTAAAATATATTTAAAATAACAACTCTCTTTTTCTTAAACAAATCAAATCGTAATTGATATACTTTTGTAGTTATGAAAATGGTTTTGACGCTGATACTTTCTGTACTGTGAAATTATTTATATCAAATGCCGAAGGGCCTGAATATTATTTCTCAATGTCGGGTTTCCTGTTTCAAAACAAATAAACTAACTATTTATAAAACATATTTATTAATAATACTATTTTGAAAATGAAAAAAACCCCGAAAGCGAACTTCCGGGGTTTTCTTTGTAGCGGGAGTAGGACTTGAACCTACGACCTTCGGGTTATGAGCCCGACGAGCTACCAACTGCTCCATCCCGCGATGTCTAATAATATATGTAAAATTAAGTTTTATTTCAATGATAACCAAAATACCTGAAATCATTAAAATGTTACAAGGCAATAGCTCTAAAGTAATAAATATTCAAATTTTTAAAGGAATAGCCGAAAGCGAAAAGTAACTCAGTGAATCAATACTAATTAACTATTATTCTTGCATTCTTGCTTTTGAATTTTTATATTTAATATGTTGTTAAAATGGTAATTGTAAAATAAAATCAAATTCTGTTATGAAAATTATTGTTTGTGTTTCTTTAGTTCCTGATACTACTACTAAAATCAAAATTTCAGATTCAAAGAAATCTATAGACGAAGCAGGTGTGAGTTTTGTTATAAATCCCTACGATGAATTTGCTGTGGAAGAAGCAGTACAGCTCAAAGAAAAAAACGGAGGCGATGTTACGGCAATTTCATTCGGAACGGATAAATACAAGGAAGCAATCAAGAAAGCATTCCAGATGGGTGCTGACACAGGAATACTGATTAAGTCGGACGAAGCATTCGATTCTTTCACTGTTGCGAAAAATCTTGCGGATGCAATTAAAGAATTGAATCCGGATATTATATTATTCGGAAAGCAATCGATTGATTTTGACGGTTCGCAGATTCCCTCTATGGTTGGAGAACTTTTGAATATTCCTTCTGTAAATGTTGTAACCAAACTTGAGATAAACGGAGATAAAGCAACCGCGGAAAGAGAAATCGAAGGCGGTAAAGAGATTATCGAAGCAAAACTTCCCGTTATAATCGGCACGCAGAAAGGAATAAATAATCCGAGATATCCGAACCTGAAAAGTATTATGGCATCGAAATCAAAACTTATCGCTGAAAAGCCTCCTACATACACAGGCAATAAATCCGAAGTAACAGAAATGCATTTACCTCGGGCAAAATCAAAAGGTAAAATTTTATCGGACGGTGCAGCAAGTGTACCAGAACTTGTAAAACTTCTGAGAGAAGAAGCGAAAGTTGTATAGATCAGTTATTGAGTCCGTAGAGTCTATAGAGTGCGGAGTATAAATTGAAATAAATGTTAAACATTAAATATTAAAAAATAAAAATAGATGGCGAATAAAATTTTAGCATATATAGAAGCAAAGGATAATAAATTTAGAAATTCAGCTTTTGAGGTTATTAGCGAAGCAAAAAAACTATCGGATGCACTCGGATGTGAATTCGATGTATTGACAATTTCGGATGCAGGTTCCGATGAATTAAATAATCTCGGTGCATACGGTGCAAAAAAAGTTAAAGTTGCCGGACTTGATGCACTGAACGGGATTTACGGAAATGAAATAAAATTTTCTCATACTGCATTTGCGAAAGTTGTAAGTGAAACAGCAGCAGGCGGAGGTTATAATATAATAGTATTATCAGCTACAACTTTCGGGAAAGAAATATCGCCTTCGATAGCAGTAAGAACTGATTCTGCATTATGCCCCGATTGTGTTGATGTAAGGATTAATGATGGAGTAATTACAGCTACGAGACCTGTGTATGCAGGTAAAAGTTACGTAAATATTAAATTCAATTCGGATAAAATTCTTCTTACGTTAAGACCGAATGTTTTCAAAGCAATAAAAGGAAATCCGGTAAATCCGGAGATAGAAAAAATCGATATTAATTCTTTAAATATTTCAGCAGCCGATTTCAGAACAATTGTAAAAGAAGTCGTAATCGCATCTGAGAAACTCGATGTCGCTGAAGCAGACAGGATAGTTTCAGGCGGAAGAGGTTTAAGAGGACCCGAACATTTCAACCTGGTTGAAAATCTTGCGGCATCGATTGGAGCTGCAACAGGAGCATCACGCGCAGTCGTTGATGCAGGCTGGAGACCGCATTCGGAGCAGGTCGGTCAGACTGGAAAAACAGTATCGCCAAGCCTTTACATTGCTTGCGGAATAAGCGGTGCAATTCAGCATCTGGCAGGAATGTCAACCTCCAAATGCATTGTTGCAATAAATAAGGATAAAGATGCACCTATTTTCCAAGTAGCTGATTATGGGATAGTTGGAGATGTTTTCGAGATTCTCCCGGTTTTAACTGAAGAATTTAATAAATTGACTTAAATATTTACCTTTAATCTTTTGTTTAATTATCATATTTTTATACATATTGAAACTTTATACTTTAAAGAGTGTATAAAAATATAGAAGGATTTAAAAACTGGAACATGGACGACAACAAAGATTTAATACAGGTAGATATATTCGGGTTATCTCTTTCGACCACTGTAAGCGGCGGAGGATACGCCATAATTCTTAAAGAAATTGGCGGTGAGAGAAGACTACCCATAATAATAGGACAATTTGAAGCTCAGGCAATTGCACTTGAACTGGAGGGAATAAAACCTCCCCGTCCTTTAACTCATGATTTATTAAAAAATATTATTGAGGCTTTAGGTTACAGCGTTGAAAGCATAGTAGTTTATGATTTAAAAGATTCGACTTTTTATGCTAAAATAAAATTTGATATTCCAACTGTCGAAGATATGGACGCAAGACCCTCAGATGCAATTGCTATCGCATTAAAATTCGGAGCTCCGATTTATGTGTCTACGAATATTATGGAAGAAATCGGATTCATTCCCGAATATGAAGATAAAGATGACGAACAGAAAGAAGATCTGGGGAATTTAAATGTTGGCAATCAGAAGCAGGAGTCAAAAGACAACGAGCCTGAAACAACAGAAAAAAAATTAAAACAATTAAGAATAGATCTCGATGCAGCAGTATCGATGGAGGACTACGAGAAAGCTGCTTTTTTAAGAGATGAAATAAAGAAGTTAGAGATTTCCAATCTAAATTAATTATTTTTTATTAATTTATTAATTATAAATGAAAAAGTTAACTTTAAGTTTTTTAATAGTATTCCTTGTGTCCGTTTCCCCTTTGTTTTCACAAGTCAATTCAGGGACATCAAACCAATCCGAAAATTCAGAAAAATTCAACAGTTACCTTAAGATAAACAGCTTCACTCCTACTGTATGTCTGGGTTTNNCAGGGTGGTTTTGCTAAATTCGACGGTGATAAAAATACGGGTTTAGCCTTAGGAATGTTTGCGGAAATTAAAACAGAAAGCTTTTCCCTTGTACCACAGGCAAACTACTGGAAAACAGATGTAATGAATGATTTCGAAATGGCAGGTATCGTAAGGCTGAGATTCAAAACAGGCGGTATGGAACCTTATGTTGACGGTGGTATCGGAATTAATTTTTTAGACGATAAATCAAAAGTAACCGAAAAAAATGATACCAGGCTTGGACTCGATTTAGGCGGTGGATTGGATTTCGTCGGGGCCGGAAGCAATTATTCCATATTTATCGATGCAAAATACAAGATAATTGTAGGTGACCCGAATTTAAAAGGAGTTGTATTCAGCGGCGGTATTAAGTTTAGTTTGTAATTAATTTTTTATATTTTTAAAGCGTAAAGGAAAATTCTTTTACGCTTTTTTTTATATTTATTTTATGCCTGATTTATTAATAGATATCGGAAATACAAATATAAAAACGGCTTTGAGCCGAGGAAAAAGAATATACAATTTTAAAAGAATTGATTATTCAAAAATTAATTTCGAAGAATCATTAAAAAAAGTTCTTAAACACAAAAATAATTCCTTCAATGCTGCGGGAATATCCTGTCTTAATAATAAAATTAAATTAATTTCGGAGAAAATAATAAAGGATAAATATTCTATAAAACCTTTTTTTGTAGAATCTAATAAACGCATTCCTATAAGATTAAAATATGAAAAAACCCTTGGTAACGACAGAATATGTTCCGCTGTTGCTGCTGCGGATAAATATGCAGACAGGGATAGTATTTTAGTAATTGATTTCGGAACTGCCACTACATATAATCTAATAGTGAAAAAGGAATTTATCGGGGGGCTGATTACACCAGGAATAATGACTTCCCTGCTCTCGCTGAACAGAAATGCCAATCTTCCTTTAACAGAAATCAGTAATGTAAAAAAGCTAATATCAAACAAATCTAAGACAAATATACTTTCGGGAGTCATTCACCAGAGCTTATTTACAACAGAGGGTATTATTCATACATTAAGAAAAAAATATAGAAATCTGCTTGTAATATCAACCGGCGGGCTTGCAGAATTAATTAGCAAAAAATCGGGTTTAATAGATAAATTTGATAAGAATCTTGTACTTGAAGGTATTAATATTGTACTAAATTATAATTTAAAAAACCCTTGAAGCTATTCAGTAAATTTAAATTAAAAACTTTCTGGTCTTTTTCACAAACGGGAAATATGTGGCGGTTTATTTTCGGAGGTGACAGATATATCGTTGGTGAAACCCGCGATAAGGAAAACAAAAAATTAAATTTATTTGTAATTGATTTTACCAGCGGAAAAGTTATTCATAAAAATTTTGAATTCGAAAAAGATAATTTCTGGATTACAGTCGAAGGTGCGACAGATAGACTGTTTTACCTCAGCAGGTTCGAAAAACCCGAGACCCTTCAGCAGAAAAATATTATTGCAGTAGATATTACAACGGGTGAAAAGATATGGGAAAATGAAAAATATTCATTTCTTTTTAATACCGGTGATTCGGTTTACGGATTGTACAGGGGTTTTGAAAACATAGAGATTGCTAAGCTTGATATTAACACTGGAAAAGTAAATGAAATTATTCCTCCCGAAGAACATATAAGAATTTTCGAATTAAGAAATTCAAATGAAGATTATGTTTATGAAAACTCAAATTACCCTATTATATATAAAAAAGAGGAAACCAGAGAAGATATTTCAAAAGTGCTGGAAAATATTTGCCTGAAAAATAGTGATGCGGAAAGCATAGAGTATATACAAAAAGGCTCATTGCTTATTTTTAACTACTATATTAAATTCAGCACTGGTTTAAATAAGCACGGGAGTAATATATACGAAAACAGGTTAATGATATTTGATATGGATCCATCTGAAATACTGTTTGAGGATTTACTGAATAAAAATACAAATTATTGCGTACCGGATAATTTTTTTATTAAAAGAGATTACCTGTTTTATCTGAAGGAAAAAAACGAACTTCATTGTTTAAAAATATTATAAGTACTGAAATTGCATGAAAATTATTTCACAAGAAATAACGATAAAAACAAAAGGAAACTGTGATATTGTTGATATAACAGATGAAATAAATGATATACTTTTAAAATCAGGCATTAAAGAAGGTTCGTGCACGGTGTTTTCAGTCGGCTCTACAGCAGGAATTACCACGATAGAATATGAGCCCGGATTACTGAAGGATATTCCCAAGCTTCTTGATAAACTTATTCCTTCAGCTGCAAGATACAATCACGATGATACCTGGGGAGACGGAAATGGCCATGCGCATTTAAGGTCGGCGCTTTTCAAAACTTCTTTATCTATCCCGGTAATTAAAGGAGAACTTACGCTCGGAACCTGGCAGCAAGTCGTGTTGCTGGATTTTGATAACAGAAGCAGGACAAGAAGAATTGTAATACAGGTTTTAGGAGAATAAAAGATAATTTAATTAAAATTTATTTTTAAATTAATAATTACAAATGTGATTAATTCGATTATCTTTACATTGCTATTGGTTGTTTCGTTTGGATATTTTATTTATTCGATAAGAAATATTATTTCTTACCTTAAAATCGGCAAACCCGAAAACAGGTTGAATAATATTGGCAGGCGAATTGTAAATACCATCAACATTGCTTTTCTTCAGTCGAAACTGTTCAGAAGTAAATTTGATGGTGCTCTACACGCTTCAATTTTCTGGGGATTTTGCGTGCTTCTTCTGTTGGTTATGGAAGGGATAATCGAAGGATATGTGCACAATTTTTCATTTGAATTTCTCGGTAAATTCTATTTATTAATAACAGTTACTCAGGATATCTTCGGATATCTTGTTTTAATAGTCGTTATATTTTCACTTATCAGAAGATATATAGGAACACCAAAAAGATTAAAAGATAAATCATCAAGACCCGATGCAACCTTGATTTTATTGTTAATCGCACTTGTTATGGTTTCGATGATTGGAATGAATATTGAGAAAGTTTTATTGCATACAATAAGAGGTGCAAGACCAATTACGAGATTAATAGCAGGTTTATTCGAAAGCGATGGCTCGGAAAATTTATATATGGTTTTCTGGTGGGCACATAATATAGTGGTGCTTGGATTTTTAAATTACCTTCCATATTCAAAACATTTTCACGTAATATCATCCATACCAAATACTTTTTTTTCCAATTTTAAAATTGAAAAGAAAAATGTTCTCAGAGCCATTAATTTTGAAAACGAAAGCATTCAGCAGTACGGCGCAAAAGATATAGAAGATTTATCCTGGAAGCAATTACTTGATGGTTACACGTGCACTGAGTGCGGAAGATGCACGGAAGTTTGCCCGGCAAATTCAACAGGTAAATTATTAAATCCGAAAAAAATTATTGTTGATATTAGAAAACGGACTATGCAAAAAGGCCCGCTGGTTATTAATAAAACCGAATCAGATCCTATTCTTGAAAAGACGCTTGTTCACGATTATATAACGCAGGAAGAGTTATGGGCGTGTACAACCTGTGCAGCCTGTGTTGAAGAATGTCCTGTTATGATAGACCACGTTACTTCAATCGTGGACTTAAGAAGAAATTTAACCATGATGGAATCTGCATTTCCTCCTGAACTCAATACCGTATTCAGAAATCTGGAAAACAATGAATCCCCGTGGGCATTCGGAGCCGAAGCCAGGAACGAATGGATTGAGGAATACCTTGAAGAATCAGTGAAATCAAATATAAGCAGTTCATTGGTAAAATTAAGCAACACAGGAACAGCTGACGGTCTGGATGTAGTTTACTGGGTCGGATGTGCAGGCGCCTTCGATAAAAGATACAGGAATGTTACAAAGTCATTTGCAAAAATCTTAAGCAAAGCAGGGATTAAATTCGGAGTACTTGGAAGCGAAGAAAAATGCAATGGTGATACAGCGAGAAGGCTCGGTAATGAATTTCTTGCACAGCAATTTATAAATCAAAATATCGAAACTTTTAAAAAGTATAATATTAAAAAAATTGTTACGACTTGTCCGCACTGCCTGCATTCATTGAAAAATGAATATCCTTCTTTTGGAATCGAACTTGAAGTGACGCATCATTCGGATTATATTGCAAAATTATTTTCAGAAAAGAAAATATCTTCGTCAAAATCTAATAAAGAAAAACTTACTTATCACGACTCCTGTTATCTTGGCAGGTACAATAATATTTATGAATCTCCAAGGGAACTTTTAATAGAGTCATCTGCAGGTGAACTTGTTGAAATGAAGCGCTCAAGAGACAAAGGATTCTGCTGCGGCGCCGGGGGCGGCAGGATGTTTATGGAAGAAACCGAAGGAAAACGTGTAAACATTGAAAGAACGGAGGAAGCTTTAAGTACGAATGCAACTACCGTTTGTTCCGCCTGCCCGTTTTGCATGACTATGCTTTCTGACGGAATAAAAGCAAAAGAAAAAGCAGAAGAAGTAAAAGTGAAAGATATTTCTGAAATAGTCCTGGAAAATTTAATTTGAAAAATAAATGGAAAATATAGATAAAATATATGAATGGAATCCGTCTGATTATGCAGAACATTCATCTGCACAGTATAAATGGGGAAAAGATCTGCTTGAATTACTGAGTTTGAACGGGAATGAAGCCTTACTAGACATCGGATGCGGGGACGGGAAAATCACAGAGCTGATTTCAAAAAAATTAATACAGGGAAAAGTAGTAGGTATAGATAAATCAAAAGACATGATCAGGTTTGCAAAACAAAAATATACTAATGATAAGTTTTCCAATCTGACTTTTCGTGTTTCCGATGCCTGCAATTTTCTTTTTGAGAATGAATTTGACGTAATATATTCTAATGCCGCATTGCACTGGATTGAAGACCAAGCAAGTGTTTTAAAAAATGCTTATAACAGCTTAAAAAAGAACGGGCGAATATTATTTCAAATGGGTGGTAAGGGAAATCTGAATGAAATGTTTGAAATAATAACATTAACATTGAAAAACGATAAGTGGAAAGAATATTTCTCGGGTTTTGAATTTCCTTATTTTTTTTACAGTGATTCCGAATATTCTGAATTCTTATTAAAAGCAAATTTCATTATTGATAAAATTGAACTTATACCCAGAATAATGACTCACGAAAATGCAAACGGTCTTGCAGGCTGGATAAGAACAACATGGCATCCTTTTTTAAACAGGGTACCGCATAATCTCAGGGTGGATTTTATTAATGACATTGTATACGATTTTCTTAAGACTTACCCGTTGGATTTAAGCGGAAAATCAAATATCAAAATGGTGAGACTGCAGGTACAGGCGCACAAAATTTAGAATCTATTTTTTTCCGAAATACTCTTTAAGCAGAGTTACACCAAGGTTAACGTAAAAACCGCCTATGTTTTTCACGAGGAAACCCTTATAATAGTAAATTTCTTTACCGAACAGTACCGGGATAAAGGCATATCGGGCAGTTAGGTTGATTCCAACCTTCCGAAAAGCCTGCCAGTCAAATCCGAGGGCTGCAAAAACTCCTACTCCATAAGACAATTGTATTTTTTTCAACGACCTGAAGAAAGTAAGTTCGTACGGAGTCGATATAACAACAGCGGGTGCAAACCCAAAAAGCAGTACAGGTTTAACTTTCCAGTCTGTGCGGTTTTGCAGAAAATATTTTTCAAGTCCGACATTAATTATAATCGGATACAACCTGCTTTCCTTATCGAGAACAGTCATGTTCCCTGTAGAATCAACATCTTCGGATGTCCGCCTGTCAAAAAGGTACGTTAAATTCAGGTTAGCTATAAAATCCGCATCATTGCTGATTCTTTTGTAAATTCCGAAACCCAGTCCGTAAGTATAATATCCATAGAAAAGATTGAATCCTATAATATTTTTATATCTGATAGCAGTATCAAGGTTATCGGTTATCCATTTAAACATTATTATCTTCCTGGGTGGAGTATAGTTAATATCTGTTGTATCGGTATACACAGATTTGAATTCGATTCTCCTGTTATCCAGGGAATCTTTTTTATGGATATTTATTAAATTAAGTGAATCAGTTTTTATATTTTCTTTTTGAATTAATCCGATCGAGTCGGTTATCAGTGATTTTTCATTTTGAATTAATCCCAGTGAATCCCCTGGGTTTTTAACCTCTGTTTTTATTAAACCTGAAGAATCAACAGGAATAATTTTTTCAGGCTGAAGCAAACCCGTAGAATCGCCGGGAATTATCAAGGGAATATTCAATTCGGAATTAATTTGTGATGAAGTATCTTTAGGATTTGAAAATGGATTTACCGGATTTATAATCGATGAATCTTCTTTAATAACAGGAACCAGATTTACATCAAGTGAATCCGCAAAAGAAACTATCGGGTATATTGCAAAAATAATTATAAATATCCGCAAAAGTTTCATAATGTGGAAAAAAAATTTATAATAGGGTTAAATTATTAAATTAGTGGAATTTCACAAAAATATTATGAATAAAAAAGGTAAATAGTATCCGTAATTTAATAACTTATCTAAATGCACTCATCCGGACTTTTATACAAGTCCGGAATTTGGATAATAATTAAGTGCAAGATGTAAGAGAAGAGATTGAATTCTTTACTAAACTATTAAGAAACCGGCTACGATCAACAATGATAATGATATTATTACCGAGAAAAAGATAAAGTCAAATCTCGATATTGCCGGATTGTTTGTTGCCTTCATTTTTAAATCCCCCGATTTAAGTTTTAAAGTTTGATTATAAAGATACAATTTATGTGCCAAAACTTTTTGTATGTTTTTTTAATAAATTTTACAATTATTGCTTTTAAATTAGAAAATGCTAAGTAGTTATTTAAATTAGATAGTTTACATACTATGATAATAATATTTTAATGGTATATATTTAATTCTCAATATCAAAAGTTAATAAATTTTATTAAATTGTAAGATTAGATTTATAAAATAAAAAAGGATTAAAAATATGTCTTATTATTTCACTTCTGAATCTGTGAGTGAAGGCCATCCGGATAAAATTTGTGATCAAATATCTGATGCGATCTTAGACGATATATACACTCACGATAAATATGCAAGGGTAGCATGCGAAACGTTTTGTGCAACCGGATTAGTTCTTGTCGGTGGTGAAATCACTACAACTCATTATGTAGATGTACCTGATTTAGTAAGAAAAGTCGTTTCCGATATAGGATATACAAAAGGTGATTACAGATTCGATTCTCATTCNNGACCAGGGAATGATGTTCGGATATGCAGTCAATGAGACAAAAGAACTAATGCCGATGCCAATTATGTTTGCCCATAAATTGGTTAAAAGATTAGCGGACATAAGAAAAAAGAATCCCAAGTTAATGCCTTATCTGAGACCTGATTCAAAATCTCAGGTAACGGTTGAGTACAATGAATACAATGAACCTATCAGAATCGATACAGTAGTTATATCGACTCAGCATGACCCTGATGTAACACAAAAGAAAATAAAATCCGATGTAATCGAATATGTAATTAGAAACGTTATACCTGCGGATTTGATGGACAAGAAAACAAAGATATATGTGAATCCGACCGGAAGATTCGAAATCGGCGGACCTCACGGCGATACGGGTTTGACAGGAAGAAAAATAATTGTTGACACTTACGGCGGCAAAGCCCCTCACGGAGGCGGTGCTTTTTCAGGAAAAGATCCTTCAAAAGTAGACAGAAGTGCTGCTTATGCAGCAAGACATATAGCAAAAAATATTGTTGCGGCAAAATTAGCTTCAGAGTGCATGATACAGGTATCATATGCGATCGGAGTAGCTGAGCCGGTATCGATAATGGTTAACACATACGGGACAGGTAAGATAACCGATAAAGAAATTTCGGCAATCATAAAGAAAGAAATAGATTTAACTCCCAAAGGTATTATTAAGAGATTAAATTTGAGAAGACCTATTTACAGAAAGACAGCGGCATACGGTCATTTTGGAAGAAACGATCCTGACTTCACATGGGAAAAAACTGATTTAGTGAAAACATTATTAAATGCAGTAAAATAATTTCAACACGTTAATGAATAAATAAAAATATTAATCCCGTAGATTTTTAAATTTACGGGATTATTTTTATTTTCACGCCCTTTTACTTTTTTATAAACTGATAAATATTTCATAATGGAAGAAATAAAAGTTGACCTGGAATTAGCAAAAGAGTTAGGGCTCCTTGAAGAGGAGTATGACAGAATTCTTAAAATACTCGGGCGGATTCCGACTTATACAGAACTTGGAATTTTTTCCGTAATGTGGAGCGAACACTGCTCATATAAAAATTCAATATCACAAATCAAAACACTTCCGCGCAGCGGAGGAAAGCTTCTTGTTTCAGCAGGTGAAGAGAATGCAGGGCTGGTTGATATAGGCGATGGAATGGCAGTCGCATTTAAAATTGAATCACACAATCATCCGTCTGCAGTTGAACCTTACCAGGGCGCAGCAACCGGCGTTGGAGGAATATTAAGAGATATTTTTACAATGGGGGCAAGACCTGTTGCATCGCTGAATTCTTTGAGATTCGGGTCTATAGAAAATGAATCTTCGCAGATTACAGAAAGAACAAAATATTTATTTAAAAATGTCGTTAAAGGAATCGGCGACTACGGTAACTGTTTCGGAGTACCGACCATTAGCGGTGAAGTCTATTTTGAAGAATGCTATCAGGATAATCCCCTTGTGAATGCTATGGCAGTAGGAATTGTTAAACACAATCAGGTGGCATCAGCGACTGCAAAAGGAACAGGAAATCCTGTATTTATTGTTGGCTCTTCAACAGGCAAAGACGGAATACACGGAGCTACATTTGCATCCGAAGAAATTTCCGAAAAATCAGAATCGAAAAGACCGAGCGTGCAGGTTGGCGATCCGTTCACGGAAAAACTTCTTCTCGAAGCCACGCTGGAAGCAATCAGGTCAGGTGTTGTTGTGGGAATACAGGATATGGGTGCAG
Source organism: Ignavibacteriota bacterium (assembly GCA_003158365.1). Classification (GTDB taxonomy): domain Bacteria; phylum Bacteroidota; class Ignavibacteria; order Tepidaquicellales; family Tepidaquicellaceae; genus FEN-1279. The sequence continues at coordinate 13,820 of PMIW01000040.1, forward strand.
CGGGAATCACGTGTTCGAGCAGTGAAATGAGTGCAAAGGGAGAATGCGGAATGGAAATAAATCTTGATTTAGTCCCTCTCCGCGATGAGAATACAACCTCATATGAAATTATGCTGTCGGAATCACAGGAAAGAATGCTTGTTGTTATAGAAAAAGGCAAAGAAAAAGAGGCAACGGAAATTTTTCATAAATGGGATTTGAACTGCATCGAAGTCGGGAAAGTAATTTCAGAAAAGAATATTAAAATACACCATAAAGGAAAATTAGTTGCAGACATTCCTGCATTTGAACTTGTACTTGGAGGCGGAGCGCCTGTTTATAAAAGAGAAACTAAAGTTCCAAAATATTTTAATACCACTAAAAATTTTGACGCAAAGAAATTGTCTGAACCATCAGATTATAATGAAGTATTATTGAAGCTGTTATCTTCCCCAAACATCACAAATAAAAACTGGGTGTATGAGCAATATGATACGCAGGTCAGAACGAATACAATATTAATGCCCGGTGGAGATGCATCTGTAATCAGATTAAAAGGCACGACCAAAGGACTATCTTTAAAGACAGATTGCAACAGCAAATATGTATATCTGAATCCTTATAAAGGAGGTTTGATTGCTGTCTGTGAATCCGCAAGGAACGTGGTTTGCACGGGAGCGACTCCCCTTGCGATTACAAACTGCCTGAATTTCGGAAATCCTTACAATCCTGAAGTTTATTATCAGTTCAGCGAAGCAGTAAGAGGAATCGGCGATGCCTGCAGAAAGCTTGAGACTCCCGTTACAGGAGGTAATGTCAGCTTCTATAATCAATCAAGAGATTATGCAGTCTACCCTACCCCTGTAATCGGTATGCTTGGACTGATAGAAAATTTAGATAACCTGATGACTTCACATTTCAAAAATGAAGACGATAATATTTATGTAATCGGCATTAACAAAGGTGAAATAGGAGGCAGTGAATATCTTGACAAGATTCATCAACTTATAAAAGGCGATGCACCGGATATTAATCCCGACGATGAAATAAATCTTCAAAAAACCATACTTGAATTTATAAAACAGAATCTAATCAACTCAGCACACGATATCGCAGAAGGCGGGCTGGCAGTGGCATTAGCGGAATGCTGCATCATGGACAGAAATAATAATATCGGATGCAATATAAATTATG
>PMIW01000003.1:0-159 GCA_003158365.1 Ignavibacteriota bacterium
ATTCCATTGTGTTTACATTTCACAAACTCTTTAACGGGTTATGTTACCGGATACTATGGCGCAATTTTTCGCACGACTAATGGGGGAATTATATGGGTAAATAAAATTGAGAACAAAACTCCTAATGCTTTTTCCCTCTCCCAGAACTACCCGAACCCG
>PMIW01000003.1:197-3402 GCA_003158365.1 Ignavibacteriota bacterium
CGGAGTGTATTTTTATAAATTGATGGCAGGAGATTTTACGGAAACAAAAAAAATGCTGTTGATAAAATAAATATTTATTAATATGAAAAAGTTTATACTGATATTTCTTTTCTTTTACAATATTTCTCATTCACAATCTGCGTGGACATGGTTTGTCTCAACTCCTACAACAAATAATTATAACTGTGTTAAATTTATTGACAATTATACGGGATTTATAAGTGGAGAGAACGGAACATTATTAAGAACTTCAAACGGAGGAACTAATTGGAACTTCATTGAAAATAATACAAATCGTTTGTTCACATGCGTTTTTCCGGTAAATGCTTCTGCCGTTTATGCTCTTACTGCTACGCCTAGCACGGGACAAGGAAGTCAATTATATAAATCTACAAATGGTGGAACAAATTGGTTCATTCAACAATATTTTTCATCTATAAATTTAAGAGCTATTTATTTCTTGAATTCAAACACAGGTTATATTTCAGGAGACGGTGGAATTATTTCTTATACAAGTGATGGTGGTGCAAATTGGATTGATAGAAGCTATGGAGGAGGAATTTCTTTACAATCTATTCAATTTATCAATAATCAAACGGGTTTTGTATCTACAGGTGACCAGTCAGGAACTGGTAATCTTCTAAAAACAACTAACGGCGGTATAAATTGGATTAGTTTGCTTTGTGAAGATTCATATTTCACTTCTTTCTATTTTAAAGATGCAAATACTGGAATTATCTGCGGTGGCAAACATCCATCTGTACCATATCCACCTTATTATTATTATCAAGAAAAGATTTTCAGGACTTCAAACGGAGGACTAACATGGGATACTACATTATTTTCAAGAGGTGGAATATTCCGTACTTTGTCTGCTTATAATAATAATGCCTTTGTTTTCGGAGAAGCTTCTTCAAGAAGATCAACTGATTTTGGAATAACCTGGCTAAATTTTGGATTTATTTGTAATCCTACACCAAGATATTCATATTGGGCTGATACTTCTAATATATATATTGTAGGTGATTATGGGAAAATTATAAAAATTATTGATTCCTGGTGGATAGCAAATCTAAATCAATCTTTAACATCTTTACCAATATCTTCAATTTATTTCATAAATACAAATACAGGCTTTATAGTGACTCCAACTGATGATTTCTATCAATATTCATTTATCTACAAGACCACTAATGCGGGGAATAATTGGTTTCATTGTTATGAGGGATATGAACAAACTTTCAAAAATGTTATGTTTAAAAATAATTATGGTATTGCAAATGGCATTCGTGAACTTTTATTAACTAGTAACGGTGGGACAAATTGGAATTACTACTGGTATCCTACAACTTTTGATATTAATAAATCCTGTATATTACCAAATACCAAAGCAATTGCGGTAGGTGATAGTAATCTAATCGTGCAATCATATAATTTCGGAAGTTGGAGTCAATACCCTATCTCAGGAGTCGGACATTTAATTGATATAACTTTTCCTGATGAAAACACAGGATACATTATCTCAAATAATAATAAATATTTGAAATCAACAAATTCCGGAAATTCATGGAATATACAAACCTTACCTGAAAACAATATTCAAAGTATTTATTTTCTTAATTCAAATACTGGATTTATTAATACCGTCGATAAATTATTTAAAACTACAAACGGTGGAATGAATTGGATAACAGTTATGTATAATCAAATTCTTTGGCTTTCTAAATTATTCTTCATCGATACTCTAAAAGGCTTTGCACTCGGAAATGAAAGCACATCTTATTATAATTTCTTTTGCACTACAAATGGAGGGATAAATTGGAATCCGATATTACTACATTATTCTGGATTACATACTGGTGTACCATTATGTTTGCATTTTGCAAATTCTTTAACAGGCTATGTTACTGGAGAGAATGGAACAATCTTCAGAACAACAAATGGTGGGACTATTTGGGTAAACAATATTGAGAGTAAAATCCCCGATAACTTTTCCCTATCCCAAAATTACCCGAACCCGTTTAATCCAACTACAAATATCAAATACCAGATAAAAAGTAAAGGGCTGGTAACTTTTAAGATATACGACATTCTCGGCAAAGAAATTGCAACTCTCGTAAACGAAAAACAATCTCCGGGAACATATGAAGTTAGCTGGGATGGAAGCGCATATCCATCAGGTGTGTATTTCTATAAATTAATAGCAGGGAATTTTTCGGAAACAAAGAAAATGCTTTTAATAAAATAAATAATATTTATTAAATGAAAAAGTTTATATTATCATTATGTATTATTTTTTGTTTTATAAATTCAATTCATGCTCAATTATTTTTTCCATTAAAAGTGGGGAACAAGTTCGTATATTTTGTTGAAAGTTATTCCTATCCAAGTCACATTTATTCTATTTCAAAAATGATTGTTTTAAAAGATAGTATTTTAAATAATAAAAAATATTTTCTTTTTAATAGTTTTCCATATGTGGGAACAAACATATGGTTAAGAGTTGATAGTATCACTGGCAGTCTTTTAATGTACGATACATCAAATTCCTGCCAATTTTATTTTAAGGAAAAATTAATTGATAGTCTAAAACTAGATACAACAAATTGCTACGAAAATTCATGTTCTTATTGGTATATAGAAACTAAAGGTATTGATACAATTTATAATCAACAATCAAATTATAAAATTTTTGTTTGCCCTCCGAATGAAATGGAACGTAAGAGAAAATATAATTCTTTATTTGGGCTAACAAAATTTAGATTTCACTATAGTGGAGTTGGTAATTCTTATACATCTGAAGGTAACTTAAAAGGATGCGAAATAAATGGAGTCATGTACGGCGATACTTCTACAACAATTATTTATAGTATAAGTGGTAAAATACCCGACAAATTTCAACTTCATCAGAACTACCCGAACCCGTTTAATCCAACGACGATTATAAAATATCAAATTAAAGAATTGTCATCCCCGCATGCTTTAAGCGGGGATCTCGTAACATTAAAAATATACGATATTCTCGGAAAAGAAGTGACAACTCTTGTTAACGAAAAGCAATCACCGGGTACATATGAAGTAAGCTGGGATGGCTCTTCATATCCATCAGGTGTGTATTTCTACAAATTGATGGCAGGAGATTTTACAGAAACAAAGAAAATGCTGATGATTAAATGATGAAAATCATTTAATCAGAAGTCCCGAT
>PMIW01000217.1 GCA_003158365.1 Ignavibacteriota bacterium
AGGACTTCAACATCTTTTGAAGTTATACCTATATTATTGTTTGAAGAATCTACTATATTTATTTTATTATTCTCGGTAAATACTTTCAGCGTATTAATAGTTTGCACTGAATCCTCTACGTGCCCGTTTTTATTCAGGACTATATAGTTTTTAATAATATCAATTGCTGCATCGATACGCGTATCTATACCCACATCTGCGGAATGGCTGTCAAGCTCGAGGGTCAGGGACGGCTTGCTGCCCATAATCTTTCTGAAATAAGAAAGTATGAATGAATCGGGTCCGCAGGAAAAATTAGTAATATAAACTCCGAACAGCTGCTTGTTATTTTTTATAAATCTTGCATTGGAGAGAATCTGGTGGCCGCTGTACCAGTACATATTTTCATAGGAATCCTTTATTTCATTCGGCAAAAAGTCATGCGGAATGATTGTAATATTTTTCGATGCAAATTTATGGGGGATATTCAGGTTCGCCTCTTTTGCAAAAGCATTATATGAGCGACCGAAAAGAACAATTCCGAAATTTTCCGGATTGCTTTCGATTTCCTCAAGAGCTCTCCTGCCCAGTTCTTTGAATTCAGAAAGCATTTTTTTGAATATATTATTTGAATATTCAAATGCATCTTCAGCTATTTTTTTATCTTTTCCGACGTCTTTTGCAATTTTAATAAAAATGTCTTTTAAATCATTATCGGAAAGAGTGAAATCAATTACAGGTGTTAATAATTTTATTTTTGATTTTTCAAGTTCATCCCTGAAAGTTGACTGCAGATAATAGGATTCGCCCTGAACGAACACGCACAGGCGGTTATGCTGATGCTCGCTGTGGCTGTCCATTTGCGTAACGTGGGGAAGAAAAATATAATCAATATTTTTTTTCAGAAGATTACTGAAGAAACCGTGAGATAATTCAACGGGATAGCAAAATGAAGACTGCATCTTATCCTTGCCGTCTAAATCTGCTTCTTCGGACAGAACAATTTCAAAACCAAGTTTTGTGAAAAAATTATAATATAAAGGATAAAGAGAATTTGTCAGAAGGCTTCCGGAAATTCCGATTTTTTTTCTTTTAAGACCTGTATTATTTACTTTAACCGGATATTTATTAAATATAAGATCCTGCCTGATATTAACATAATTATGCTTGCCTGAATCGGCCGTAACATTATTTCTTTCATTATAATATTTATTGCAGGCTCCGCCGAAAGGATATTTTTTACCTTCAACTTCGATGATAGCAATCCCGCATTTTCTGTCGCATTTTTCTGCACCGCCTGCACATATAAACTCAGTTCCATATTTAAATTCACGGTTTATAAGGTTGTCTAGTATAAAATCATCCTTTTCAATTAATCCAAGATTTATTCTTTTCTTAACTTCCAGAGCAACACCAAAAGCGCCCATCAGACCAGGCTCGGGCGGGACAATAATATCTTTATTTACAAGATTTGACATTGCAAAAGGTACTGCTTTATTATAGCAAACACCGCCCTGCATAAATACTTTTTTTCCGACAGGTCTGTTGCCTTTTACCCTGTTCACGTAGTTCATACAGATTGAATAAACAAGACCTGCAACAATATCTTCCCTGCTTGCACCTTCGTGGCTGGCATTTTTTATATCACTTGATATAAAAGCAGCGCATTGGTCATTAAAATTCAGAGGAGCATCAGATTTAAATGCGATTTCCCCAATATCGAGGTAATTTATATTCAAAGTCTCTTTTGCTGCTTCTTCAAGGAAAGAACCTGTACCTGCCGAACAAGCTTCGTTCATTGCATAATCGCTTGCGACTCCGTTTGTCAAATGAGTATACTTGGCATCCTGACCTCCGATTTCGAAAATAGTATCCACATCTTTATCGAAGTAAGCCGCTGCAACAGCATGGGCAATAATTTCATTTACAACACTTTTTGAAAGAGCATGTAATGCAGCTATGCTCCTGCCTGAACCTGTAGTGCCTAACCCTATTATTTTTATATCTGTTAATATTTGTCCTTTAAGTTCTTTATAGCAGTTTACGGCAGCCTGAACAGGGTTTCCGTTAGTTCTTAAATACACTGAAGCCAGCATTGCATTATCTGCTGTTCTGATTATAACTGCTTTAGTCGTTGTTGAGCCTACATCAAGACCTAAAATGCATTCATCACCGCTTTTTGCAGAATCCCTTTTTAAATCTTTGAAAATTACATTGTTTTTATTCGAATTAAGGGATTTTAGAACAGGAAATGAGTGTTTATGTGATTTAAACAGTCCTGCCTCACCAAGTTTATGTTCTTTTTTTAACGCTATGATACTTGCACCAAGTGCTTCAAAATAAGTAGCTTCTTTCGGAATAAGCAACTCCGGAAATTTCTTTTTTATAAAGCCAATTACATTATTATTTTTCGAGACACCTCCTATTACAAGTAAATCCGAGGCTTTTTGTTTTGAAAGTAATTCAATTGTCTTTTCGGCAATCATTTGGGATAAGCCTGACACAACCTGAGCTTTGGGAATCCCCTTATTCAGGGCATGGGTGCAATCACTTTTGCAGAATACACTGCACCTTCCTGAAACGCTGTACGGCTTTTCTTCCGGTGAAAAATCACCCGTTTCGTTCAGACTCAGGTCCATCCTGCTTATTTGCTGAAGGAAGAACTCTCCCGTGCCCGATGCACATTTATTGCCTGTTATCACATTATCTATATTTCCTTTTGCATTCAAGTGATAGACAATAAAACTTTCACTCCCAAGACTTGCTATTGCTTTCTCTGCACCATTCAGTCCGAGAAATTTTATTGCGGTTTCAACTGCTTCGGGCTCAGATACAGAATGTGAATTTATTAATTCTTTGAATTTATGACCTGTAACAACAACCGAGAATTCAGATGCGTTAAACTTTTCAAAATATTTTAAAATGCCAACTTTTGGATTTCCGTCGTGAATAATGGATTCGTGATCAAGAACAGATATAATACCGTTCTCCTCTTTCGCTTTTACAAAAGAGACAGTTGATGCACCTATACATATACCTAATGATAACTTTAACATCTTTAGACGAATCCTTTTTTAATTATTTACTATTAAATCAGTGCAAATCCTTGCACTTTTAATTGCACTTTCGATTGTCGAGGGATATCCGGTGTCAGTCCAGTCCCCCGCTATGAAGAAATTATTAAATTTACTTTTTTGTTTAAATCTAAATTTTTCACTTCCTTTCTCAGGAAGGAATGTCGCTCTTTTCTCTTTAATAACTTTAAAATCCGATATACTATTCTCATCAAATCCTTCAAGGCAGTTTTTTAAATCATCAACGCATATTTTATAGATTTTATTATTATCCATTTCCGTCAGGTTATTTTCCAAAAAATCCGAACCGCTGATAACCAGGCAAAGATGTTTATCACTTTTTACAAAAACCCACTGGACAACGGAATCGACCAGCCCGATCATATCTTCTTTGATTTTCAAATTTACAGGATTATTAAAGAACAAATGTATCGAAATTATAGCTGAAGGTTTAAGCTTTTCAGCTTCGTTAAAATAATTTGAATCTTCCTTATTTTCAAATAACTTTTTAATCGAATAATTCGGAACTGCGCTAATATAATAATCCGAATTCAATATTTTCCCGTCTGATGTTTCAACATTCTTTATAAAATCCCTTTCAGTATTAATCTTTTTTATCCCTGTATTCAGTTTAACGTCAGCGGATTTTGTATTTAAATAATCAATTGCTTTATCAATAAACAGTTCATTCAGATTCCCGTCAGATAGAATAATAGACATATTTTTCTTTAATTCCGTTCCTTTTTTTATCAAATCAACGAATAAACCTGCATCCACATTTTCAGGTACAGTGTTGAATGCCGCATAAATAAAGGGATGCCAGAAATATTTTTTCAGATTTACAGTCTGCTGAAGTTCGTCGAGCAATTTGGCGGCATTAAGTGCACCAAGATATTCTTTTGAATATTTTTTATTATTTAGTAAAGCTTTTACTTTTAGAAATTTTATTTTATCATTTAACTTAAATCCCTTGAAATTAAATACACCTGATATTAAACCGAGTACTCCGGGTGAATTCCCATTTTCAAGAGTGTAAGTATTTTTATTCCAGTCACAAAAAACAAGTCTCATTCTGTCGTTCAGCTTCAGTCTGTCATAAGTCCCTATCAATTTCAAATAGTCAAATGTATTTTCATACCATCCTGCGAGAATGTGCTGACCATTATCAATATAAATTTGCTTTTCTTTATCAAAGTAGCTGTATGTTCTTCCTCCCGGTTTCGGAGTTGATTCGTAAACGGAGACATCGAATCCTTCACTGCTCAGGAATACAGCGGATGCAAGCCCCGCAAGTCCCCCACCGATTATAATTACAGATTTATTCATCACATTAAAACTTATAAAGAAGTTTATACTTCAGGAATATACCGTATGCCAGAAAAAGTTTTTTAAATTTAGATATCCTTATATAGTTATTGAAAACATCATATTTATNNTAGGCGGAAATATATATGCTCCATTATTCTGGCAGAAAGCATCCTGCCTTTTTCACTCTTGCAAAGATAAGAATCTGCTTTTTTATAGAAAGATTTTGCGACCTCCAATTCATATTTCATCAGGTTAATGAAATTTGAATTATAGGTTGAATCAAAAATATTTTTTTCTGTATATCCGTATTTATCCAAATCGTCCAGAGGAAGATAAATCCTGCCTTTCTGGGCATCTTTTTTCACATCACGCAGAATATTGGTTAATTGAAGTGCGATTCCAAGATTTACCGCAAATTCTTTAATGGCATTATCTTTATACCCAAATACTTCTATTGTCATAAGCCCCACAGTTGATGCCGCATAATAGCAATACTGTTTCAGTTCATCGAAATTTTTATATCTTTTTTTCGATAAATCGATTTCCATGCCTTTTAATAAATCGAAAAATACATCAGGGGAAATATTAAACCTGTCTATGACTTTTTTCAAATCATTCAAAAGATGTATTTTTGAATCTGACTCGAGAGCCTGACTGAGCTCTTTCCTCCAGTTTTCAAGATTAATTTTTCTTGTTTCGACATCTGAGTGTTCATCATCAACAATATCATCTGAGTGCCTGCAGAAAGAATATATTGTCCTGAGGGCATCCTGTTTTTCGCTGTTAAGAAAGATTGTCGAATACATGAAATTCGTCTTACTCTTCTTAACTATCTTTTTTGCACTATCGTTAATAATGTCTAAAACATCACTCATAAACCGAAAAATATTTTTAGTAAGATATTAAACTTACCTGCAGAGCCTATTTTTACTCTTTTTGATAAAACTTTATATTCAATTTCTTCTATCTTTTTTAATATTTTCATTCCGCCCCTGTAAATCGTCCTGAATTCATATTTTAATCTGCCGTCAAGATAATTTTCCAGCTCTCTTCCATTTTGGAATAATATTCTTGTTTTATCAGCAAGGGATTTCATTAAATTAACGAAATTATTATTTTCAATCCCCTCAAACAGAAGGTCATAAGAATAATTAAATTTTTGCATTTCGCCGGAGGGAATATACACTCTGCCAATTTTTGCATCAAGGGAAACATCCTGCCAGAAATTAGCAAGCTGAAGCGCCGTGCATATATAATCAGATAGTTTAAACAATTTCACATCTTTAATCCCGGATACATATAAAACCAGATGTCCTATCGGATTTGCAGAATATTTTGAATAATCGAGAAGTTCATTAAAATCATCATATTTTTGCTTTACGGAATCCTGTTTAAATGCTATCAGCAAATCCCTGAATTCCTGAACCGGAATACTCAATGATTTAATTGTATCAGCAAGAGCAACAAATATTTCATCCTGAACCTCTGCACCTTTTTCGATCAAATAAAGTTTTTTTTCAAGTTCATTTAATCCTGAAAGCTTTTCATCAGGCAACAGTTTATCAGAATCAGCTATATTATCGGCAGTTCTCGCAAAGGAATAAATGCTGTAAATATATTTCCTGCTTTTTTTTGGAAACAGTAAAGAGCCGACGGGAAAATTTTCATAGTGTTTTGTTGCAATTTTCCTGCAATATAAGTAAGCATTTTCCGGGTTCATAAATAATTATAAATCATATATTATTAATTAAAAATCCAAAAATTAATTTTCGTATTTAGTAGATTGAGTTAACAAAATATGCTATTTTTATGTTAAATCTGAATGATGGGCAAAAGAATTATTATTACGGGTGCTACAGGATTGATAGGAAAGAATATTATACCAATTCTGCAAAAAAAAGGTTATGAAATTACCATTTTTACACGAAATGCAAAATCAGCAAAAAATATTCTAAACAGTGATAAAATTGAATACGTAAGCTGGGATTATACCAAAACATCCGATGAAATTATAAAATATTTAGAGGGAAGTTATTCCATTATTAATCTTGCAGGCGCTTCAATCGGAGGTAAAAGATGGAGCCCTGAATATAAAAGGTTAATTTTTGACAGCAGGATAATAACAACAGAAAAAATTACGGAAGCGATTTCCAAGTGTGTACAAAAGCCAGAAATATTTATAAGTTCTTCTGCAATAGGATATTACGGAATGCACGGAGAAGAGAATGCTGATGAAGAATCAAAAAGCGGTAATGATTTTTTGGCAGAGTTGTGCATTAAGTGGGAGAAGAAAGTACTTGAGGCCGAAAAGTATGGAGTAAGAGCTGTAGTAATGAGAACAGGGATTGTACTCGATGAAAAGGAAGGAGCATTAGCGAAGCTGATTACACCGTTTAAATTATTTGCCGGCGGTTACCAGGGTAACGGAAAACAATGGGTGTCCTGGATTCACATAGATGATTTAGTTAATTTATATATGTTTGCAATCGAGAATAATAATATAAAAGGTGCTGTAAATGCTACTGCACCGAATCCGGTTACAAATAAGGATTATTGCAGGGAAATAGGAAAGGTATTGGGAAGGCCTGCAATTCTGCCGCTGCCGGGTTTCATGCTTAAAATAATCCTTGGTGAATTTGCAGATTATGTTTTAACAGGGAAAAAGGTTTTACCAAAAAAAGCAGAAGAGAACGGATTCAGATTTAAATTTGAATATATCGAAAAAGCACTTATTAATATATTAAAAAAATGACCGAAAAAAACGCGGAAAAGTTATTATCACAATTATTCAGAAAATACTTCTTTGAAAATCCTGTCAGCATAAGGAAAATCAAAGGTGGGGTCTCGGACAGAATAGTATACAAGATACATTCAAAAAATTATGTCTGCACGGGTGTTTACAATTCCAAGCTGAAAGAAAATATTGCTTTCATAGATTTCTCCAAGACATTCAGGGAAAAAGGTCTGAACGTGCCTGAAATATATACCGTATCAGAAAACAAAGAATATTACCTCGAAGAATTTTTAGGCGAAGAATCGTTTTACGATTTGATTAAATTCAATAAAATATCGGGTAAGTCAAAAATCAACACATGCAAGAAAGCTTTGTCAGGTTTAATTAATTTCCAGATAGAGGGGAAAGAAGAAATTAAATACAAATACTGCTATGAAACGAGAATATTCAACAGGAAGCAGATTCTTTTTGATTTCAATAAATTTTATGATTATTATTTATCCGTACTTACGAATTCGTTTATCTCAAAAAAACTAATCAGCAAAATTAAAAAAAATCTGTTAAGCATACTGTTAAAGGAGAAAAATTTATTTTTCATGTACAGGGATTTTCAGCCGAGAAACATAATGCTGAAAGAAGAGAATCTGTATTATATTGACTACCAGTCAGGCAGGAAAGGTCCTTTACATTATGATGTCGCCTCTTTTTTATATTCCGGGAGTATTAACCTGAATGAAAAAGAAAGAAAAATATTACTCGATTTTTATATTAAAGAAATTTCGAAGAGGATAAAATTAGATGCCGTGAAATTTAAATCGACATTTTATTATTTTGTATTTATCAGGCTGATACAGGTTCTGGGAAGCTACGGATATATTTACAACGTTAAGAGAGATAAAGCTGTGCTTAAAAAAATAAATAAGGCTCTGAACAATATTAATATTATTAAGAAAAATCTGAAAGACAAGATATTAAGAGATTTTGCCGATGAATTAACAATAAAAATAAAATAAAATTTTATTCGTATCTAAGTGCATCGATAGGATTTAATTTCGCTGCTTTATAAGCAGGATACACACCGAATACCACGCCGACAATTGTACAGATAATAAGTCCGATTGCAACCCAGTCATAAGGAATTACAACTTTTGTATGCAGGTAAATTCCGAGAAGGTTTCCGGCAATTATACCGAGCAGGATTCCCGCTATTCCGCCAATCTGGCAGAGGATAATAGCCTCCACAAGAAACTGGTTCAGTATATTCCTGCTTTTAGCTCCGATTGCTTTCCTGATTCCTATTTCCCTTGTCCGCTCCGTTACCGATACAAGCATAATATTCATAATGCCGATTCCTGCCGCAAGNNGTAAAATTATTTACGGTACTTATCAGAGAATCATTTGAAAATATTTCGAAATTATTATCCTCACCCGGTTTACAGTTCCTTATAATTCTCATAACACTTGTAATATTTTCCACGCATTCATCATATTGGGCTTTACTCGGGGCCTGAATTGCAATATTTATGGATTTATCCGCCTTGCCGTAAATTTCCTGCATTCTTGTAATTGGTATAAGAGCAAATCCATCCTGATTCTGTCCAAAACTTTCTCCTTTAGCATCGAGAATACCAATCACCGTAAACTCATTTCCATCCAGTGTAACTTTTTTTCCGATAGGATTATCTTTAGGATAAAGTTTATTGACCACTTCCATTCCGATTACAGTTACATTGGCAGATGTATTCAGTTCATTTTCCGAAAAAAATCTTCCCTCCTTTACGGTATAATTATTGCAGGGCAGAAAATCCATATTTGTCCCGCACAACTGCATATTAGGGTTGGTAGATAATTTATCATTTTTAAAGGTTTTTGTACCTTTCCAGTATTCAAGTGAAATATATCTGTAGACAGTGGCTTTTTCGATTAATCTCATGCCCTGGTCATAAGTAATATCAGGCCTGTTCCTGTATTTAGCCATGGCGCCCGGTCCTCCGAACTGCATTGCAGGGAATTTCTGAACCTGGAAAGTATTGCTGCCAAGCTGGCTGAGACCGCCTTCTATGCCTGCCTGCAGGGCATCGAGCAGGGTCATGATTGCTATGATGGAAAAAACACCGATAGTAATTCCAGCAAGCGTAAGAATTGCTCTCAGCTTATTGCTTCGAATCGTATCAATTGACAATTTTATTGTTTCTGAAAAAACCATAATTTTATTTTTCTTTAATCTTATTCATATCTTAACGAATCAACAGGGTCCATTTTCGCGGCATTATAAGCCGGGAAGAAACCTGCAAGTACACCGAAAAGCAACGATATAAAAAGTCCAAGGAACACCACCCACAGGGGCATAGATGTAGGAAGAACCGTAGCATCTATAATCAGGCTGATAGGAAAAGCTATCGAAAGCCCGATAACGCCGCCGAACAGACATATTATCGATGACTCAATAAGAAACTGCATAAGAATAGTTCTTTTTCTTGCACCGATTGCCTTCCTTATACCTATTTCCTTTGTTCTCTCTTTAACCGATACAAACATAATATTTGCAATTCCAACGGAACCTACAATCAGAGATAACGAGGTAATCAGCAATCCGATAACCTTAATCAATGAAGTAAGTGATTCATAAGTTTCCCTGAATGCAGACTGATTATTAATTCCAAAATCATCCTTGCCGCCGAGGGGCACTTTTCTTGTTTTTCTCATTATCGAAGCAACTTCTTCTCTAGTTTCATCAAGTGCTTTTATATCTTTAGCTTTAACATTAATAGACAGGCTTCTTTTTGTTCCGAACAGTTTAAAAAATTTCTCAATTGGAATTATCACCCTGTTATCGAGACTGACCAACCCGAGCAGGCTTCCCTGCTTCTCAATTACACCGATAACTCTAAATGTATAAGAACCGACTTTTATATCCTGACCTATCGGGTTTGAATTTGGGAAGAAAGCATTTCTTACATCCATTCCGATTGCAGCAACGGGATAGCCGCCTTCGGATTCTTTTGAGGAAAAAAATCTTCCGTCGTCCATATTTACTCCGAGAGTTCTCTGGTAATCATCCGTGGTACCGATAACAAAAACGTTTTCGAGATTTAAATTACCATACTGAAGAGTCTGCATGGAACCAGCAGACGGAGAGACAGCATCGGCAGTCTGAGAATATTTTTTCAGGAATTCATAATTCTGCATCGTAATATCTTTCCTGTTCCTGTAATATTCAAAATCTTCCCTTCCGAACCATTCGAATTTCTGCACGTACAGAACATCGGCGCCGACAGAGGCAATGCTTTTTTCAAAAGCATTGTTAATTCCCTCGATAGCGGTCTGCATCAGAGTAACAGCGGTAATACCGATAACGATACCGAGAGTAGCCAGCATTGACCTCATTTTATGGGCAGTGATAGCCTGGTATGCTATTATTATGCTTTCTTTTATTTCAATAAATAAATTCATCTGTCTAATTTGACATTTTGTCGGATTCAATCATGCCATCGCGAATTTTTACAATTCGCGTTGCATGTTTTGCAATATCCTCTTCGTGAGTAACGATGATAATTGTATTACCTTTCAGGTTCAGTTCTTTTATAAGCGCCATAATTTCCTCGCCGGTTTTAGTATCAAGATTTCCCGTGGGTTCATCTGCAAGTATAATCGAAGGATTATTAATAAGCGCTCTTGCAACCGCTACTCTTTGTCTTTGTCCGCCTGATAATTCATTTGGTTTATGGGTCATGCGGTCGGCAAGTCCGACATTGACCAGAGCATCTTCGGCTCTTTTCAGTCTTTCATGTCTTGATAATCCCGAATAAATCAAAGGCAACTCCACGTTATGCAGGGCATTGCTTCTCGGAAGAAGGTTAAATGTCTGGAAAACAAATCCGATTTCCCTGTTTCTTATTTCGGCAAGTTCATCATCGTCCATTTCGTGAACATCTTTTCCGTTCAGAATATAATCACCTGACGTTGGTGTATCCAGGCATCCGATAATATTCATCAAGGTTGATTTTCCCGAGCCCGACGGTCCCATTATTGCAACATATTCATTTTTTTCGATTGCAAGATTAACTCCCCTGAGAGCATACAATTTTTCTTCACCCATTTCATAGAGCTTTGTAATATTTCTAATTTCAATAAGGTTGCTCATTATTCTTTATCTTTTGTTATTTTCTTTTTCTCATTATTTACTTTTACTTTCGTACCCTCTTCAAGGTCCTTGTTAATTGCTTTAAAACTTCCTTTTACAACTTCATCACCTTCTTTTAATCCATCGGCAATCTCAATATAAGTATCGTTACTTATTCCGGATTTAACTTCTTTCTTTTTTGAGACTCCGTTTTCCACTAAGAAAACCACTTCTTTAGGTTTATTTTTCTTAAGAGATTTATTCTCGGTTTTAGTTGTCAGATTTTCAGGCTGGTCCTTTTTATCTTCGTTCATTTTCATCATGCCAGAGCTGTCGTCATCGCGTGTGGTAATTGACTGAATAGGAACCGCGAGAACATTTTCTTTCTTTTCAACTTCAACATCAACTGAGCAGCTCATACCCGGTCTTAAATCAAATCCTTCGTTCAGAATTCTGATTTTCACGATAAAATTAACGACTTCTTCCTGGGTTCCCGTGCCCTTTGCTGTAGCTGTATTTGCAATTTCATATACATATCCGTTAAAAATCCTGTTCGGGAAAGCATCTACCTGAATTCTTGCAGTATCGCCAATATTAATAAGAGTAACATCTGTTTCGCTCACTTCGACCTGTGCTTCCATTTTTGATAAATCGGAGACAGTCATAATCTGGCTGCCAAGATTAAAGCTTGTACCAAGAACCTTTTCGCCTTGTTCATTATTAAGCTGGGTAACCGTTCCGGACATCGGGGAATATATGGTGGTTTTCGACAAATCATATTCCACAGAAGATAAAGACGCTTTCTGCTGGTTAATCTGCGCCCTGACAGTATTCATCTGTGCTAAAGTCCCGTCAACATTTGCCTGAGCAGTTTCGAGGTCGCTCGAAGAAGCAAGTCCTTTGTTAAACAGCTCTTTAATCCTTGCAAGGTCAAGCTGAAGTTTTTTCAGATTGACTTCCTGAGCTTTTAGATTACTTTCCTGAACTTTTACTCCTGCATTCTGTTGTTTTAACTGCGGATAATATGCGTCAGGCCTTATCTTCACGAGTAAATCGCCTTTTTTAACCTCATCGCCTTCCTTAAACGGCAGTTCCACGAGTTCACCGCTGACCTCAGCGCTGATATTTACTTTTGTTTCAGACTGGATTTTTCCGGTTGCAGTAACCACCTGGGTTATATTCTGCCTGCTTACTTTTTCAGTCTGTACTTCTATAATTTTCTCTTTCTTGCTCGATATGACAACCGAAACTACGATAAGCAGCACCACTGCTGAAACAATAATCCAAAGAATTTTTTTCTTTTTTGCTTTTTTCTTTTTTGCGTTAGACAATACCGGTTTTGCTATAACTTGTTCTTCTGACATATAATATAAGTTTAATAATTTAATTGACCCGAAAGGTATTCAATTTCTTTCTTTGCAAATAAAAAGTTGTAAATAGAATTAATTCTGCTGATATACAGATTGTTCAAATTAATTTCTGCTGTTTGAACGTCGAGCAAAGTTCCGAATCCAATCCTGAAATTTTCTTCCGATAAAATTTTATCCTGCTCTGCTGATTTAATATTCCTGTCAAGTATTTCAATCTGTTTGTAGGCTGTTTCAAGGTCGATTGTTGCTTTTTTAATATCGCTTTTGATTTGCTGTTCCAGTTTATTTAAATCTTCATTTTTTTGTTTTATATTTACTTCAGCAATCTGCCTGTTAATATCAAATTTATTTCCCTGAAATAAATAATAATTTAATGACAATCCTATTGTAAAAGTTCTCGAATCAAGTACATTTTGAATTTGATTTCCGTTAACATTATAATCACCAAATGCAGTTATTGTAGGGAAATATAAACTCTTCAATGCAAGGCTCAGTCTGGTCTGATCGATTTTAATATCCTGAATTGCGCTCTTGTAGTCGTATCTTCCTGCGACGGCATTTTTCACCAAAGCATCCACGTTAGAAGATTTATCCAGTATAACTTTCAAGTCGGCAACAGTTAAATCTGCATTTATGTCTTTAGAATCGATTGCAATATCTTTATTAACATCATCGTACATGGCAAAAAGCAAATCAATTTTCGCCTTTGATAAATCGTTTCTTGACTGCTCGAGCAATAACTCGTTTTGCGCAACAAGAACATCCTGTTTATAAACATCCGACATTGTCTTTTTACCTACATTTACATACTGTTGGATTTTATCGAGCTGGTCTCTTGAGTTTTGAAGGTTATCTTCATTTGTTTTTACAATTTTTTCTTTTTTTACCGCATCAAAAAATTTCTGATAGATGTTGATAACAACATCGGTTTTCAGTTTTTCATACTGAAGTTTTAAGAAGACTTCGTTTTGATTTTCAAGGTCCACGCTCTGGTAATTTGCAAATCCGTTATAAAGCACAACCTGAGAATTTAAACCGAAATTGGCACTGTTTTGCCATGTATTCTGATCAGGTACACTATAGGGCACATTATTTATGAGCTGTGTACCCCCCCTTGAAAAATAGTTATTTCTGGAATAACTTCCCGAAAGGGATAAATTGGGATATAAATTTCCCCTTGCAGTTTCAATATTCAATCTCTGTATAGCAAGATTATTCTGAATTTGCGAAATCGAGGGGTCTTTTTGTATTGCAAATAAAATTGCTTTTTTTAAATCGATTGATTCCTGAGAGAATGCATTTACGGAACAGAATATAACTAATAAGGCAAAGAAAAATAGTTTTTTCATTTTTTATATAATTGATAACTTAATAATTTTGACGTAAAATAAGATAAATAGTTTCAATTTAAGGTAATATGAAAAAATAAATATAGTTTTTCCAAGTAAATTGGCACTTTTTAAAATATTTATTTTTTATTACGATATCTTATATATTTATAACATAAATAACGCAATTAATATTCAATAATCTGATATTTTCCGGATTTAATATCAAAATAGATAATAGGAATATTTTTCCTTTTTATCAGTATTCTCAAAAATTTTCCGAAATTATATTTTTTCAACCCTGTAAGTCCCGAGATTCCAGCATAATTTTCCTCCTGAAAGCAAATATCAATAAAATCATTTCTTCTGAAATAAGTACCTGCTTCATGGTTAAAAAGCTCCGGTTTAACACCTTCAAACCAAAATTCAGTATAATCCGGAATATCTACAAGTACAACTGCTGAATCTTCATAGTTTTTACAAACAATTCCCGATTTTTTATTTTTCTCCTTTTCAATAAAACTATAATTAGCAAGAGAATTTATTTTAATAATCCTGCTTTTACTGCCGGCAAAATCACTCAGGAAAGGGGTTCCGAACATTGCGGAAATATCATTTATCAGCAGTATTTCAGGACTGTCCGATTTAGATTTGATTAATTCGGTCAGTTGTTCCGCACATTTCATTTTATTTTTATAGACTTCAATCTCATCCGAATTCAGTAATCTCGAAAAAAATAAAATACCGGATATGAAGATGCAAATTACGAAAATGGAATATATAACTCTTCTGATAATTGATTTACTATTTAGAATTAAATAAAAAACAACGGGAATAAGGAACAGATGGAATGTATACCCGAATCTTCCAGACAGACCGAAGAATATCAGTAAAATAACAGACGCAAGAATCCAGGAAAGATATATTTTATATTCTTCATTTTTATTTTTGTATTCTTTAAAACTGTCGATAATAAAAAATAAAGTAAAAGCCAGATTGAATACAACAGCAATTATTATATATAAAACCGAACTGCCGTTTATTAAATCCCCTTCGGGAATACCAGTCGGCCATAAAATAATCCCCCTGAAAATACTAACGGCATATATTTTCAGAATTGATATGCTGCCTGTATTTACACCGGCAGATATATCAACATCGACTAATTTTTTATAAATAAACCATATTAAAATAACCGAAGATGCGATAAATAAATATTTTATAAACTTCTCTTTATTTATAAAATATAAAGTAACGGCAACAGCTAACGGAATCAGCAATGATGTTTCTTTTGTAAGCAAAGCAACAAAAGTAAGCAGGAATGCAAAGTAACTTTTATTTTTCATTGCTGAAATAAATGAGAAGAATATTATTACCGATACAAATGCGTCTAATACAAACGAAGAATAAAAGAAATAGTCCCTGTTCATTACAGCAGATGTAAAGAAGAAGGTGAAAGCAGCTAAAAATGAGAATATTTTATTTATCTTAAAATATTTATTGCACAGATAATAAACAATCACGGTGCCAGTTGAATGAACGAAGATATTAAAATATAAATATAAGTTAAAACTTTTACCAAAGATTAAACTGTTTATATAAATTATAATATTAGCAACGGGCCTGATTATCTCTTTTGAATGTAGACTCCATTCGGGATAGACCCTGAAATAATCCGCATATCCTTCCGTAAACCAGCTACCCGGATTCAAAGCTTTGAAAAAACCCGTGGAGTTGACCAGCAAAGATATATCATCACCCGTAGGAAAATAATTACCTGTAATATAATTCAGCAGAACAGATAAGGACAGGAAAGAGAATGCGAATATTACAATTTCATTAATATACCGGCGTAAAAATATTTTAATATTGTACAAATTATTTATGCAAATTGAATGATTAAACTATTTACATTTTATAAATTTATCAAGTCATATTTATAATATGGGATATTGCTGAAATTTTAATATGCCTGAAATAATATGCATTTTTTTAACTTATTTTTTCGGAGTATTTTATTTATAATATATAAAAAAATAATATGTTATATATTACAAGAAAAGAACATTTTTCGGCTTCGCATACATTAAAAAACCCGAAATTATCGTGGAAAAAGAACGAAGAAATTTTCGGAAAGTGCAGTAATTTTCACGGGCATAACTATTATCTCGAAGTGACTTTATGCGGAGAGGCAGACGGCGTAAGCGGATATGTATACGATTTGAAGAAATTAAGTAAAATAATTGCGAAAGAAATTCTGGATAAAGTTGACCATAAATTTTTGAATGATGTGAATATTTTCAAAGGCATTAATCCGACAACCGAAAACATGGCAAAGATATTCTGGAATATCCTTAAACCCAAACTTAAAACCAAAAATTCACAGCTGTATTCCATAAAGCTTTATGAAACCGACAAGAACATGGTCGAGTATAGAGATTAAACACAATATAAATTGAACAACGAGACTTTAAAGAATTATATCAAGTTAAAGCAGAAAAAATACCGTGATGAAAGCGGTCAGTTTCTTATAGAAGGTATCCACCTGGTGGAAGAATGCCTTAAATCGAAATTTTATAAAAAGAATATAGAAACTATTTTCCTGAGAAAAGATTTCGATGAAGATACAATATTGAATAAACTTCGCGGAATCGATATAGAGACGCTTACTGACCTAGAGTTCAAGAAATTATCGGAAACAGAAAACTCACAGGGAATTATTGGGCTGATAAATAAATCAGATTACATTCCCGCACAGAACGATAAAATAATCTGCGCACTCGATAACCTGAGCGACCCGGGAAATCTCGGTACGATATTCAGGCTGTGCTGGTGGTTCGGAATTGATAATATTCTAATAAGCAAAAACTCTGTTGACATATACAACTCAAAGGTAATTCGTGCATCGCAGGGAGCAATATTTAATTTAGATATTAAAGAAGATGTAAATTTACACGAAGAACTGATTAATTTATACGGAAAAGGTTACGAAATAATTTTAACTGATTTAAAAACAAAGAACACGCTTCACAATTTTAAATTCGGAAAAGACA
Source organism: Ignavibacteriota bacterium (assembly GCA_003158365.1). Lineage (GTDB taxonomy): Bacteria > Bacteroidota > Ignavibacteria > Tepidaquicellales > Tepidaquicellaceae > FEN-1279. The sequence continues at coordinate 16,970 of PMIW01000217.1, forward strand.
ATAATTACATTCTTGTTTTCGGAAATGAAGCAAACGGAATATCATCCGAAATCAGAAATTCGCCATTGTTCACAAAAATAAAAATAGATTCTTATACAAACTGCGAGTCTTTGAACGTTGCGGCATCTGCGGCCATTATTTTTTACGAATTAAGAAAGAGCATTTAATAAATAGTTTTATTTCATTGAAAAATAAATTAAATAAAATGAAGAATACAGCAATAACTTTAGTTATTCTGACAATAATATTATCCGCTTCATTCAGTTGTAAATCACAGACAAATAATAATGATAACCATGTCAGGTTTAAGATTGACGCACCTCAAAAAATGGACCCGCGTCCAAGCAAATTCCCCGTCGGTGATTTCGAATACCCCGTTAAAGATGCGAATATAATGGAAGGTTCAAATTCGGGAATAAACATCGAGTTTCTTCAAAATGAAAACGAAAAAAGCACTCTCACACTGGTTTTTGAACTCCCATCCGGAAATACATTTAAAGTGTTTACTGAGGGAAAAGGATATATAGCGCATTGTCCCCCGCTGCCCTGTACAATTACAAATGAGGACTTCAAAGGGATAAAAAGCGCACGGGTTGGAAGAGATGTGCCTGCATATATATCTCTTATCAGAAACACAAGAAAATCGTCGGATGAATCGAGCGTAGAGAGTGTCAGTTTTGAAATATTCAGCATAACCATTATCGAGTTGAATTTTAATAATGATAAATTAAATTTTTCCTGCACATTTTCNNTTATGAATTAAGAATTATGAATTAAGAGCAAGAAATAAATAGTAAAGAAATTTCACAGAGAGACGCAGAGGTTTGCACAGAGTCAGACAAAGCAAGAAAAAGTTTTTTTAAATTACCCTGTAAGTAACATTATATTTTAAAAAAATATCGCTCCGAAATAATCCGGAGCGATACATTATTAAACGAATGAACATTTTCCCGCTACACAATCAAATATGCATAACGAGAATTAATATTATTATTTCACGAGGAACATTTTCTTAATATCGGTAAACTCACCAGCCTGAATTTTATAGAAATAAACACCGCTTGATAAATTTTCACCGTTAAATGTTTCAAAATGTTTTCCTGCTTCCTGCTTTCCAAGATTCATAACATTTACAAGTCTTCCCGCAATATCAAAAACAGAAAGTTTTACGTTTGATGTTTTCATCAAAGCATATTCTATTTTAGTGGTCGGGTTAAACGGATTCGGATAGTTCTGATACAAATAATATTCTTTGGGCACATCGTTGACAACTATTCCTGTTACGAGATTGCTTACATAGATTGTTGCTGTTCTTACGTGAACAGGAGTACCGTTAGGACCATTTGTCTTTAAAGTTAAAGTATATGTACCGTTTGTCACACCGCCTGCTGCAGTTACTTTTACGGCTAATGAATCCGGGAAATGGGCTAAAGTAGAACCATTCGGATAAGATACAGTCAGAGTACCTGCCGCCGGAGTCGGTGTAATTGTAGTTGAAACAAGAACTGTATCAGTATATAGTTTAACAGCCGGAACAAGCATTTTAAAAGTAATATTTCCGGAAACGGAATTCAAAGAATCCACAGCCGGAGTTAATTTTAAGGCATAATCAGGGAAAAATGAAGACATATTCGCATAATTGCAATTTCTTCCGTCATACCATACTGCAAAACCTACTTTTTTATTTGCTGTAATAGCATCGTAATCACCCATATAGCAATTAGTGTTCGGAGAGCAGGCAGGACACGGATAAGTCCATGAAACATTTGTTAATCTCTGACTTGTCGCCCAGTTTACACCTCCGTTTGTTGAATATGAAGCATAGACATCTGTCTGATATGTAGAAGGATTCGCCCTTGTATCATACCATTTTACATAAAGCTTACCTGTAGTCTTTTCGCACCAGATTGCCGGGAACCACTGGTCACTCGTAGTTGGACTTGGAGTATCATTTACAATTATTTCTGTTGACCATGTTGCTCCTCCATCAGTGGAATACTGTAATTTTATATCGGGTTTATTACCGCTGCCTGCGGGAACGTTCGAGGAATAGACGCAATACAATCTTCCGCGATAAGGACCATAGCTGTTATCAGCGGCAATCATCGGATAAGGTCTTGTACGCGCATTATTGATTACGAGTCTGGAAGCCGAATTTAAAGTACCCACATAACCGGGAGAAATAGCAGCAGTACTCATAGATACCATAGTTGCACCGCCGTCGGTTGATCTGAAGAAATTAAATGTAGAAGGTGCGGGGTTTGAACCGGTAATTGTTACCCAGTAAACACTTCCACCCGAAACCGTACCGCCGGGACCCGGACCTATACAAATCATATTTCCGGGTGTGGTATTTGGTGAACCCGAAACAACCGTTGTAAACGAAGTTCCGCCGTTTGTGCTTCTGCAGAAATTCGTATTTGGACTCCATGCAGTTGTGTAAACATTTCCGGTGTATGGTCCACCGGTAAAATCAACAGCAATTGAGTTTCTATCAGTTCCGGCACATGAATTCACTGAACCGGCGAAAGAAGCACCGAAATTAGTTGACTTTGCAACCCAATTTCCGCCTGATGTTCCCAGATAGCTTGTGTAAAGGTTTCCAACGCTATCTGTTGCAGACCAGGGGTCACAATAAGCAGCGGAATAAGATATCGTACTGTTCGACCAATTCTGCCCGGCATTAGTAGAATAGCGGGAAATTAATCCACTCGATAAATTAACAAATAAGTAAAACTGTAATGGATTCAATGGATTTGTAACCATACTTTGTTCACAGAAATCCACACTGATATCAAAATTATCATAACCGGTTGCATCAGTTACAACGTCAGACTGATTTAATTGTTTTGGCTGATGAAAAGTAGTTAAATACTGATATGTTGGCTGGTCAAACCTGTAGTCATTATCCCCTGTCAAAGGTTTGAAATTCTGTGCCTGAAACAAAATTACACCAGCTAAAGAAATAAACAATATCAATGCAAAATGAAGTTTTGCATTTTTTGCTTTTTGTATTAAATCTTTCATATTATTGAATTTTAAGTTTTTAAAAAGAAATTAATTAAAAAATATTTAATGTAACTGTCAAATTTTTAAAAGGAATTATAAAAATCTTATTTATATAACTATATTCACTTATTAAAATTCCGACTTAATAATTCAATAATAATCTGTGAAACACTTATCTTAATTATCTTTAACACTTAAAATCAAATTCCGCATCGGCAGTATATCAAAAAGAATAAAAAAATAACACTACTGCTAAGCAAAAGTGTTAATGTGTAATTCTTTTCACATAATTTACTATTTTTCAATTATTAAGAAGATTGCTTATTTCTTTTTTTAAAATTGCAAGTGCCTGATAAGCACTTCTAATTTTAGTTCTTTCCCTGTTATTCCCAAACAGGAATTTTTTCGCATAAGTTTTCTTGCCATCAGAATATCCGATCCACACCAGACCGACAGGTTTTGCCATATTTCCCCCGGATGGACCTGCGATACCGGTGGTCGATAAACCAATATCCGAACCGAATTTTTTCCTCACGTTCTCTGCCATTTCAAGAGCTGTTTCCTCACTTACAGCTCCGTAATTATCAATCGTTTTCCTCTCAACTGATAACAAAGCGATTTTTGATTCATTGGAATAAGTACAGATACCGCCTTTAAAATATTCAGAACTGCCGCTGATGTCTGTAATCTTTGATGACAGCAATCCACCTGTACAGGATTCAGCAACAGAAAGTGTCAATTTATTAAATAGTAAAAGTTCCCCTGTTTTCTGCTCCAATAAATCATCATCTGTTCCAAATATATATTTTTCTATTTTCTTTCGCAAGGAATTTTCGATAACATTTAATCTTTCCTCAACTTCCTCCAGACTGCTTCTTTTCACATCGATTCTCAGCCTTACCCCGTATAAAGTCGGTAAAAACGCCATTTTATCTTCACCAATCAGTAGTTTAACATCCCCTATCAATTCAGACAGGGATGACTCCCCGATACCTGTTGTCAATACGGTTCTGCTTTTAATAACATAATCCAGTTTATCCGTAAATTTATCAATCAGCATCGGTAATACGCTATCCTTAATCATTGCCTTCATTTCAAACGGCACGCCTGGCAATGCAATAATAATTTTGTTGTTTTTTTCTATCCATATACCCGGAGCGGTGCCCATTCCGTTCCAGATAACTTTTGATTTTTTCGGTACCATTGCCTGTCCGTAGTTCACATCGGGCATTTTTATATTTCTGTTTACGAATATACTTTTTACATGCCGGAGGACTTTTTCGTCGTTAACAAGTTCATCTTCAAAATATTTTATTAATATCGGTTTTGTAATATCATCGTGTGTCGGGCCGAGACCACCAGTTATGACCGTCACGTCATAATTTCTGACCGAATCATCGAGCTCGGTAAGCAGTGCATCTTCGTTATCACCAATAGTGTTGATTTTTTTAACGGGAATTCCGATTGAATATAATTTTTCACTTATAAACTGAGCATTAGTATTTACAATTTGCCCTATTAAAATTTCATCGCCAACCGAAATTATTTTGGAAGAAAGCATATTAATAAAAATATTTTATTACCAGCAAAATAATAATTGTTGAGAAACCGCCATACACTCCTGCTATCACGTCATCCATCATAATTCCAAACCCGTTTTTTACTTTATCAAAAAAAGAAGCGGGATACAATTTAATTATATCAAACAATCGGAACATAAAAAAACCAATTATAATTGTCGGATATCCGAACGATAAAAAACCAGCAATAAAAACGGTTATCCACATCCCGACTATTTCGTCTATCACAACCACCGAAGGGTCGTCTCCGTATCTTTTTATCATTTTTTCAGATGTAAAAATACCAACTGTAAAACAAACCAATATCGAAGATGCAGAAATAAAAGGGTTTAAAAAACCGGGGATGAGATAAAATAGAAGCGCAAAAGCGCTTCCGACCGTACCGCTTGCGGCAGGGGCATAGCCGGTAAAAAATCCGCTTGAAAAAAACACGCTGAATAAGTCTACTTTAATATCCGGGTCAACAATTTTTTTTCTTTTAATTAATCTCATTATTTTTATAATGCCTTTTTTCAATAAAATATGAAACACCGGTATAAAGCGTTATCAAAGTGATTACAAGCATAAAAATATAATTCGTGGAGGAGTGAAAAAGAAAATCGTTAATAGATATTTTAAGGGTTTCGGAAATATCAAAAGTAGGTAAAGTAAATAAAGCAAGAATAAAGAAAATATAGGCCATCTGAAGAAAAGTTTTTGACTTTGCAATTTTTGATGTTTTAATTGTTCTGCCTTTATACTCATCATAGGACCTTAATATAGTTATTATGATATCCCTGACAGCAATAATTATGAGCATCCAGTAAGGAAGCATCCTTTTTATAAAAAACAGAATAAACGCAAATGTAGTAAGAATCTTATCCGCGAGAGGGTCGAGGAAGATGCCGGTTTTTGTAACGGACTTATATTTCCGAGCATACCAACCGTCGTACCAGTCGGTTAAAACCGCAATAAAGAAAACCGCGACAGAAATTCTCTGCATAAACACATCCCCGGTTAAAAACAGATATAAAAATACGGGTGACAAAATTATCCTTATCACGGATAAGACATTAGGAACGTTCATTTATATGATTTAATATGCTAAAATGGTAAATCGTCTTCTTCGCCGGTACCGGTTCCGGAAGGCTTGCTAACTTCATCCGAAACTTTATCAGCAGTGCCTTTAGAATCCAGCATGGTCATATCGGTCATAACGATTTTCGTGCTGTATCTTTTTATTCCGTCTTTTTCATAAGAATCGGTCTGGAGTTTTCCTTCACAATATATTTTGCTTCCTTTTTTTAAATACTGCTGGCAAATCTCAGCCAATTTTCTCCAGGTTACTATATTATGCCATTCAGTTCTTTCGACTTTATTACCGTTTTCGTCTTTGTAAGATTCGTCAGTTGCAATCGAAAAGTTACAATATGCAGTACCTTTTTCGGTATATTTCAACTCAGGATCTTTACCAAGATGTCCGATGAGCATTACTTTATTTAAACCTTTAGCCATATTTAATTATTTTTATTTAATTGTGAAAAAACTAATTTTATTTTTTTCGAGGAATAATATTCTGTTTTCGGAATAGACCACCATATCGTTTACCTGCAAATCGGACATACTTTTACCGAGCGTTATTTTATTTACATAAGCATTTTTCCTGACATCATAGAGCAGTAATTCACTACCCGTAAAAATGTAAACAATATTATTAAAAATTGAAATAGATTTAATAGTAATACTTTCTATTGATTTGACAAAATTTCCAAAATTATCATATACATAAACTGAATTCGCTTTATTATCAAAAATATAGATATTGTTATACCCGTCCTTTAAAAGCTTAACTGGATTCAGAAAAGGTTTTTGAGCCGACTGAAATCCGCCGAAATAAGTAAGCGGAGTAATCCCGTCAGGGTAATAGACTATTCTTTTATTTTCCCCGTCTATAATATACAATGCGGAAGAATTAATAATTATCGAAGCTACAGGAGTATTAAACTTAAGTTTTTCATCAAAGGTAGCAGAATTAGTAACAAGGGAAGATATAAAGCTAAGATTCAAATCAAATCTCTGAATCCTGTAATTTACTCCATCGGTAACATAAATATCGAATCCCGAAGAACCGTCAATGTTTGTGGGAGAATCGAATTCGCCTGTATTCCATCCTTTTTTTCCGACACGTTTTACCTCTTTCAGATTTTCGCTTATTTTTACAATTTCATTCGATTCATTATCGAGAACATAAATAAATCCCCTTCCGTCTGTAGTAACAGAGACAGCATTTTTAAAGCCTGTAAATTCATTTGATTTTACAAGCGTGGCAGTATCATTATTTAGAAACAGTAAATTGAAAAATAAAATTAATATCATTTACTTGACTATAAAATTAAATATTATAAAAAATAAATTCGGATTTATTCCGAAAACAATCGTACCTGCGACAGCTATTAACAAAGTAATTTTACCGTAAATATCGAAAGGGATTTTTATTCCCGAGTTAATTTCTGCCGGTTCCGTGAACCACATATACACAATTACTTTAAGATAATAATAAAGCGAAACAAGGCTTAACAAAATTGCAACTACGGANNGCATAAAACAGGTAATATTTTCCCCAGAAACCTGCAAAAGGCGGAATCCCCGCAAGTGAAAGAAGGAAAACCGTGAATATTATTCCGAGCAGTGGATTTCTCCCGGCAAGACCTTTATAATCATCCAGGTTCAGCAGGTTAAAATCTTTTCCGTCTGCGGAACTTGATTCGTAAATGGAAATCACAATAAAGGCACCAAGCTGCATGAATACATACGCTGTCAGATAAAATGCAATGCCCTTTACGGCAAACTCATCCAGCGATGCAACACCGACAAGGACATAACCTGCGCTTGCAATTGACGAATAAGCCAGTAATCTTTTTATGCTCGTCTGGGCAAGGGCAATAACGTTTCCGAAAAGCATTGTCAGTACTGCTATGATAGAAATCAATGTTTTAAGCTCAGCAATATTAAATCCGATAATTATCGGTGCAATTGTACCGACTGCCGCAATTTTTCCGGCGGTGGACATCAATCCTGTAACTACGGTAGGGGCACCTTCGTAAACATCGGGAATCCACATCTGGAAAGGAAAAGCACCCATCTTGAAAAGGAAGCCGATAATAAATAAAATAAGTCCTATTAAAAATACGGGGGTTTTTGTAATACCCGCAATCGTAATATACATTGAAATTTTAGTTGAACCGGTAGCGCCGTACATCATTGAGATTCCGTAAAGTAAAAATCCCGAAATAAACGCACCCAGTAAAAGATATTTTAAAGCGCTTTCGTTTGATTTAATACGTCTTCTGAAAAATCCGACGAGTATATAAAAACAAACAGACATAAGTTCAAGACCCAGGAAAATTATTAAAAAGTCATTTCCGAATATCATAAGAAGCATTCCGAGGGCAGCGCATAAAACAATGATATAATATTCTCCGTAATTAATTCCCGATTTTTCCAGATAAGGTTTTGAAGATACAAAAGTCAGAAGAACTGAAAACAATATTATTATTCCGAATGCAACTGAGAAATTATTCGTCTTGAGCAGTTCATTAAAAATAAAAACGTCTTTAGGGGAAAGGAAAAAGGAACTGACAAGCGCGGACAATGCAGTTGCAATGCTTATGACATAAATCAGTAATTTATTCTTATTAAGGATTATTTCCAGAAGCAGTATTAATACAATACCGGCTGTTAATATTACTAAAGGTAAAATATTATATAATTCATTTATTTGTATCATGGGCAATATAATACGATTTATTTTTTTTATTATTTACAAATTTCTTTATTAACAGAAGAAATATTATTGCTAAAATAACACCGGCAACATCTGCAAGCCAGTCATAAATATCACAGCTTCTTCCCGGGACAAATAGCTGATGGACTTCATCCAAAGCTCCGTAAAGTACCGAAAAAACCAAAGATGTAAAAATTACATTCTCATTTAACAATTTAAATTTTTTCTGGTTATTAAAAGAATAATAAGCAGTCAGAAATAATATAAAATAAATTGCCATATGTACGATTTTATCGGAAAATTCAAATTCTAATTTCGGAAATGCATCCGACGGAACAGAGGATTCTGCAAATATCAAAAGGCAAAAGGAATAAAACGGGATATGATATTTCAGACTTGTTTTCAAAAACCCAGTAATTCCTTTTTTACATTCTGCAATTCAGAAATTAGTTCAGAGGCAATAGTAGAATCGGGACCTGTTTTTTCATATAAAATATCTCCGCATCTTCCGTGTATATAAGTACCTGCGAGTGCGCTCTTTAAAGGATTTTTATTTTGCGCCAGCACTCCCGCGATAATTCCCGACAGAACATCTCCGCTTCCTATGGTAGCAAGGTTTTCCCTGCCTGCAGAATTGATATAAAACTCATCTCCATCCGTAACAATTGTCGGAGAATTTTTTAAAACAAGAATAATATTATATTTTCTTGCAAACTCAACGGATATTTCATAAATATTATTTTTTATATCTTCGGTTTTTATTCCGGTCAGGTTTGAAAACTCCCCGTAATGCGGTGTGAGAATTATTTTTTTATCCTGCTTTTTAAGCAGTTCAAGATATCCTTTAAATGCAAATATTGCATCGGCATCGAGAACGGCAGTAACATCGCATTCAGTTACAATCCTTCTTACAAGTGCAAGTGTTTCGGGATTCCTTCCTATTCCAGGTCCGATAAGAACTGCATTGCTCCATTTAATTTTTTCTTCAATCTTCTGAAATGCAAAACCCGAAAGAGACTTTTCTTCGGTTTCTTCCAGCGGGAATGTAATTACCTCAGTAGTCTTCGACTCCAGAATAGGATTCAGTGATTCGGGCAAACCCAGTATGACCGCTCCGCAGCCCATTTTTAACGATGCAAGGGAACAAAGGTAAGACGCTCCGGTAAATCCGGCAGAACCAGCCAGGACAAAAAGCTTTCCGTTGGTATATTTGTTTGAATTAATTCCTCTTTTAGGAATGAAGTTCTTAAAGTCCGCTGATTCCACTTCGAAAATTTTTCTTGAATTATACCTGTCGAATTCTTCACCTTCAATGCCGATATTCATCACAACAATTTTCCCGCTGACTTCCCTGCCTTTATCAAAAACGGAATTGAATTTTTTAATTCCCATTGTCAGAGTAAAATCCGCGTTAAGATATTCATCTTTATCAAAATAATTCTTAAGACCACTTACAGTATCAATTGCAATTACTTTTTTATTTTTAATTTTATTTATTTCGCTGAATAAATTTTTAATTCTTCCATCCAGTTCTCCTTTAAACCCGATTCCGAAAACCGAGTCAACGAATAATAATTTTAAGCGCAAAACTGTTTTCAGGTAATCAATGAGTCCGTCTGAAGAAATTATTTTTATCTTATCTCCTATATTTTTAATAACGTTGAAATTTATAAGTGCATCACCTTTTAAATCACTTTCAGGATAGAATAATACAACGGAAGATTTAATATTCAGGTTTGAGAGGTGCCTTGCGATAACAAAACCGTCGCCGGCATTATTTCCTTTACCTGCAAGTATTACGATTTCATCTGAATTTTCTTTTTTACAAACATCATAAATAAAATTCGCAGAATTCATACCTGCATTTTCCATGAGCACAAGCGATGGAATATTCAGGTTTGAAATAATATTTTTTTCGGCTTCAAGAACTTCATTATTGAAAAATACACTCTTCATTAAGTCTGCAAGATTATTTATTAACTATTTTATAAGCTCTTTTAATTTTTTTGTCTTCTTTTTTTTGTCGCCGTCTTTGAAAATTGAAGCTCCGCAAACAAACATATCCACCCCGTTTTTGGCAAGTGTTTTTATGTTATCCTCACTGATTCCGCCGTCTATTTCGATAAGGCAGTCCGGATTTTTCAGATTAATCAGTTTTTTCAATTCCCTGACTTTTTCAAGTGAGTTTGGAATATATTTCTGCCCGCCAAATCCAGGATTTACGCTCATAATAAGTANNGAAATGTAATCGGCTCCTGCATCACAGAAATTCCCTATATATTTATCGGGTGAATCTATCATAAGGTGCACATCAAGGGGAAGCTCCGTGACGGCGTTGATTCTGGATACCATATCGGGACCAAAGGTAATATTCGGTACGAAATGCCCGTCCATAATATCACAGTGTATAACATCTGCACCTGCGGATTCTACCTCTTTGATTTCTTCTGTAAGCCTTGAAAAATCAGCAGAAAGAACAGACGGACACAATAATTTTTTTATCATTTATTCCCTTCCTTCTTTTTTACTTCCGGTTTTTCTTTTGATTTATCGGTTTTATCTTTTTCCACGGGCTTGTCTTTTTTTTCTTTATCCTGCTTTTCTTTTACGGATTCTTTATCCTGTTTATCTTTTTTTTCTTTATCAAGTTTTTCCTTTTCCTCAGCTTTTATTTTCTCCGCACCTTTTTTTTCATTATCGTTCTGATTATCGCTGCTTACTTCCTGGACTTCTTTTTCCGTAATTCTCTTTTTCGCAATAAACAAATCTATTGGGGTGTTCTCTTTTGCAGACTTATCCCTTTGCGGATACTGGTCAATAATCTGTCCGCTTGGGGCATCACTCGCCTGGTATGTAAGTTTCCCGACTTTAAGCTTTTTATCTTCAAGAATTTTTCGTGCTTCTTCGAGTTTTTTACCTATCACACCGGGAATAATGATATCGCCTATTTGCTGACCGTTACTTACAATCAGGTCAACTTTTGTCAGTCTTTTCACTTTACTTCCGGGCTGAATTATCTGCGATACGACAGCATCTTCAGGATAATCGGCGGTAAATTTTTTAACTATTTCACCGACCTGAAGATTCCTCTGTTCAAGAGTAAATTTAGCGTCTCTGAGTGTCCTGCCGATTAGTTTTGGTACTTCTACAAGCTGCTCGCCACCGCATACAGTAAGATAAATTCTCCTGCCGTTTTTAACCATCTGTTCTACGGGAGGATTCTGGTCCATAACAAAACCTATAGGTTTTGATTCATCATATCTTACATCTCCCTGTTTTACATCAAGTCCCGATTTTTCAAGAACCTGTCTTGCTTCATTAAACTGCAGGCCAACGACATTCGGCACTTTAACCAGCGAAGCATGTTTAACATACCACGGCATTATGACGCTGTTAAAAAGTAAAAACAGCAATAAAAACGCGGAAACTAAAATTATTATTTTCTTAACCATTTGGTAAAACTAACAAACTTTATATTAATATAAAATTTAATAAAATATTATGTTATTTTTAGTGTAAAAAGAAGTGGCTGTTTAAAAAATCCTTAAATTTATCAAACAGCCATTTTGGGGATATCGGAGGTATAAAAAGTGTAACTATTAACTAACCCTTTAAATTCATCAACAGTTAATCATTTCTTTTACTACTGATTTGACAAAAATGGCACTAAAAAGGTTTAATTTAGGTAAAAATAGATTAATTGAATAAAAATAATATTTTAAGTATATTATAAAAATATTTTTAAAAATTTTTACATTTGGAGTATAAAAACCATATGAAACATTCTGCGATTAAAATAACCGCTTTAACTATAATGCTTTTAACATTTGCAACATATTATTTTGGCTGTACAACAGCCGAAACTACGACCGGTAAATTAGCATATCAGCAAAAGGATTTTGCAAAAGCTGAAATTGAATTAAAAAAAGGATTAATTATGGATAAAGCCGATGATGAAGGCTGGTACATGCTTGGTTATTCGCAAGTCGAATTAGGAAAATACGAAGACGCCAGAGCATCATTTAAAACCTGTTTATCTATATCAAATAAATATGCTGATTTCATGAGGAATTACTGGATAGACAAATACAACGGCGGAATAAATGCTTTCAATAATGCAGTGAAAAGCCTGGGTAAAAAAGATTCCGTAAATGCAGCCAACAGCTTTGCAGATGCTTTGAACTATTTCAGAGCGACCAGATGTATAACTCCCGACAGCATAGCATCTTATCAGCTTATGGGAGATTGCTACACATACCTTGGAAAAACAGACAGTGCACTTATAATGTATACAAGTGTTATAAATAAATCCAAGAGCGATAAAGATGCAATTATGATAGCGAAGATTTTATATTCATCGGGAATGAAAGCAAGAGAAACCGAAAATTGGGATAAAGCAATTGAAGTTTTCAAGCGAGTCACAGACATCCCATATCTTCCAAAAAACAATACTTACTACGAAAATTCGGTATTCAATGTAGGATTTTCCAATTACCAGATTGCTACAAAAATAGCAACGGATAACAAAGGTGATTTCAAACCTTATTTAAACGAAGCGGTTAAAGTACTTGAACCCCTTGCAACTACTTCAAAAGATAATGCGTTATTGATTAATACGTATGAAATATTGTATAATTCTTACGATGCACTTGGTATGAGCGAAAAGGCACAGGATGCTTTAAAGAAAAAACAGGATTTGCAAAATAAAAAGTAATTAAAAATGCAAACTGATTCGAACAAAAAATCTTCGGGATGGAAATGGTTTTGGGGAATATTTATTTCTCTGACATTAATTGTTTTGATATTTGTCGGAGCATCATTTATTTTCTTTGCAAAATCAATTTCGACCACGGGCGACAGGAAATTTCATTATGAGATTACCGGAAGCGGAAGCGGGAAGATTGCAATTGTCGAATTAAATTACACAATTTTAAGCGCCGAACCGATAGTGAGGCAGTTTAAAAAATACCGCGAAGATAAATCGATAAAGGCAATCTTATTGAGAATCGACTCTCCCGGCGGGGGCGTAGCCGCATCGCAGGAAATGTATGAGGCAATAAGGAAGACGAGGGACGAAGGAAAACCTGTAATTGTTTCCATAGGTTCCATTGGTGCAAGCGGAGGTTACATGGCGGCTTGCGGAGGTTCGATTATTATTGCCAACCCGGGTTCAATTGCGGGAAGCATAGGCGTCATTGCCCAGTTTATGAGCATAAAGGATTTAGCGGACAAGCTTGGTATTAAGGAGACTACGATTAAAAGCGGTAAGCTTAAAGACGCAGGCAGTCCTTTCAGGGACCCGAACAGCGATGACCTCGCATATTTTCAGGAAATAATCAACGATGATTACCAGCAGTTTTTAGAGCTTGTATCTAAGGAGAGAAAAATTGATATTGATTCTCTGAAAGAAATTGCAAATGGAAGGGTGTTTACCGGAAGACAGTCATTAAAATTAAGATTGATAGATACGCTCGGTACATATGAAGATGCAATAAATATAGCTTGCAGGTATGCAAATATAAAAGGCGAACCTATAATTGTCAGGGAAAAGGAAAAATACAGTATTCTTGAATTATTCGTCGAGAATATAAGCCATATCGGATTTTTGGGATTTAAGAAAGAATTTGAAGATGAATATTTTAACAAACCAATTTTACAATATAAATTCGAGAAATAGTATATGACAAGAGCACAAATTGCGGCGAAAATTTCCGAGGCGACAGGTATCAGCAAGAAAGAGACCGAAATCGTTATCGAGGGTTTCATCAGCACTATAATTGAGTGCTTAAGCGGGAGTGATTCTATAGAAATACGCGGATTCGGAACATTTAAAAACCTGATACGCGAGCCGCGCAAAGCGAGAAATCCGAAAACCGGAGAAACGATTGATTTGAAGAAGAGATTCGTTCCGAAATTCAAGGTTTCAAAGGAATTTAAAAAAATAGTTCAAGAGAGTTTATCAAAAAAATAATTTCACAAGAAAGGAGAAATCTGTTTAATGCCTTGTGGTAAGAAAAGAAAAAGGGCCAAGATGTCAACCCATAAAAGGAAAAAAAGACTTCGTAAGAACAGACATAAAAAACGTATAAGATAATAAATCTTTTTACATAAAAATTTAAAACCCCGACTCGTCGGGGTTTTTTGATTTTAGAATATTTTTATTTAATATTATTTTATCAATATCATTCTTTTAACATCGCTGAAACCGTTCGATTCGAGCCTGTAGAAGTATGTTCCGCTTGAAAAATCCGATGCATCAAAATCCACCGAATAAGAGCCGGGAGATTTAGTTTCATTTACCAACTCTTTCACTTCCCTGCCGAGAATATCGTATATTTTTAAACTTACCACCCCCTGTTTTGGGATATCAAAATTAATTCGTGTTACCGGATTAAATGGATTTGGATAATTCTGATAGAGACTATATTTTTCAGGAACAGCACCTGCATTTGAATTAATACCAACAGATTGAATTACCTTAAAATTGTATAATGCTGTTGAATCTTTATTATGATATGAAGAAATATCCTGTGCAATAATCCGATACCGGATTGTATCACCGATATTTATTTCAGATTGTGTGGAATTAAAAATTGAAGTATAAGTATTTCCTGAAGTATTAAGTAACTTGAATTGTTTAAAGTTACCGGAATTAATTTTCCACCTTACCCAAACCGAATCCAATCCGCAGTCACCTATAACAGTTGCACTTACTGCAACAGGCCAGTTTACTTTAGGAGTGTTTCCGATTGGAGTATGAGTAATAACAGGTTTTATTGTATCAGGACCACATACAAAACTGTAATAAAATCCCGGTGCTCCGGGCGGTGCAGTTACTACCCTGTTTAGTGAATCTAAAAACTTTATATAATATCCGTATGAACCAGAACCGCTTGTATAAAATATTCCTCTCCAATTATATCCGCCAGTATTTGTCATCATAACACTATCCCACGGATTAGAATTTTTCTTCCAGACTAACTTAACAGAAGTTACAGTGTTTTGTATTGTAATATTTAAAGTATCAGGACCATTACACGGATGGACAAGAATTTGTTTTCCGGGTAATCCGATTTGCGATATGGGAAAAGGAATAGAAAATATTGAATTTGAATAATCTTGTTTTATTTGAGAATATAATCCAGAAGAAATGGTCAGCAGAAACAAGTAGCAGAAAACAAATGTTCTTTTATACATTTTTTTCTCCTGAGAAAATTTACAAAATTTTTGAAAATCCCTTAATACAAAATAACTTTGATATTGTAATATTATTGAGAATATTCATTAATTGCAATATACAAAACATTTTCTTACCCCTTCTTCTCTATCTTTGCCCAGGTATCGCGCAAAGACACAGTGCGGTTAAATACAAGTTTCTCATTCGTGGATAGCGGGTCCACGCAGAAATATCCCGTTCTAACGAACTGGAATTTATCCCCGGGTTTTGCTTTTGCAAGTTCGGGTTCGATAAAACAATTTTCCAGAATCTCAAGAGAGTGAGGATTTATTAATTCTTTGAAATTCAAATCTTCATGCGAAGACGGGTCTTCGGACAGGAACAACCTGTCGTACAATCTCACTTCTGCTTTAACGGCTTGCGGGGCGGAAACCCAGTGGATTGTACCTTTCACGCTCCGTGTGCTTCCCATTCCGCTTTTTGTTTCGGGGTCGTAAGTGCAGTGCAGTTCAACTATTTCACCCTTTTCATTTTTTACGACATCATTGCATTTAATAATGTAAGCGGATTTCAGCCTGACTTCATTTCCGGGATACAGACGAAAGAATTTTTTCGGCGGGTCTTCTTTGAAATCATCCTGCTCGATATAAAGTTCTTTTGAAAAAGGAATCCTGCGCGAACCTCTTTCGGGGTCTTCGGGATTATTTACTGTTTCGAGTTCT
>PMIW01000188.1:0-17328 GCA_003158365.1 Ignavibacteriota bacterium
CCGTTAATCATCATAGCATCGGAGCCGCATATACCGTGCGAGCAGGAGCGCCTGTAAGCAAGCTCGCCGTCTATATCCCATTTCACTTTATCAAGACAGTCGAGTATACTGAAGGTCTCGGGAACATCAATATGGTTATCTTTCCTGTAAGGCTTTTCGTCCTTTTCGGGATTGAACCTCTTTATCGATAATGTTACTTTCATTAGTATTTTCTCTCCTGTGGTTGATATTTTGTAATTGTTACGGGTTTATATTTTANNGTTCTCCAGTGCGCACCGCGGCATTCTTTTCTTGCAAGAGCACCTGTTACAATGGCATCTGAAAACTCAAGCAGATTCCTGAATTCGAAATTTTCCATCAGCTCGGTATTAAATGTTTTGCTCTTATCCATCAGCGAAATATTTTTATATCTTTCTTTAAGCTCGTGAATTGTATCCAGCATAGAGAGCAGGTCTTTTTCGTTCCTGAACACTCCGCATTTATTTGTCATTTCATCTCTCAGGCGTGTGCGGATTTTATCGCAATTTTCACCTTTACCCGTTGCATATAAATCTGCAAACAACTTCCTGTCTTTTTCCTCAGCATCATCGGGCAGAGGGCTGAACTCTGCTTCTCTTAAAAATTTCACAAGTGTTTTTCCTGTTCTTCTGCCGTGAACAACAGCATCCAGTAAGGAATTAGTACCAAGCCTGTTTGCACCATGAACAGAAACACAGGCGCACTCGCCTGCCGCGAAGAATCCGGTTACTATTGTTCCTTTTTCATCGGAAAGCACATTGCCATAAACATTTGTAGGAATACCGCCCATTGAATAGTGAGCGGTCGGTAGAATCGGGATTGGCTGCTTTACAGGGTCAATGCCTACATAAGTTTTTGCAAAGCCTGTAATTTCTGGAAGTCTTTCTTTTATTTTTGCTTCGCCGATGTGAGTTAAATCAAGGTACACATAATCTTTTCCGTCAATACCCCTGCCATTATTTATTTCAGTTTGTATGCTTCTTGTAACCATATCTCTCGGGGCAAGCTCCATAACTGTCGGAGCATAATTTTTCATAAACCTTTCGCCGTCTTTATTTCTAAGGTATCCGCCTTCACCTCTTGCACCTTCGGTAACGAGTATTCCGAGCGGATACAAACCTGTCGGGTGGAACTGCACGAATTCCATATCTTCGAGGGGAATTCCCGCACGGAATGCAATCGCAACGCCATCGCCCGAATTTGCATAGGCATTGGATGTGACCCTGTATGCCCTGCCATATCCGCCTGTTCCGAACATCACGGCTTTCGCGTGGAAAGTATGTATCTGTCCGTCGCGGAGATTAAAAGCAGTAAGTCCCCTGCAAACACCATCTTTAATAATCAGGGAAAGCACAAAATATTCCGAATAAAATCTTACATTATTTTTTACACACTGTTCATAAAGCGTATGGAGCAATACGTGTCCTGTTCTATCGGCGGCAAAGCATGCTCTTAAAACAGGAAGGCGTTTAATATTTCCCTGTTCATCTTTCACTTCTTTTGTATGTCCGCCGAACTGGCGCTGAGCAATTTTACCGTCTTTCGTCCTGCTGAACGGCACGCCCATATGCTCGAGTTCATAAACTGCATCCGGAGCTTCGCTGCACATCATTGTTATAGCATCCTGGTCACCAAGGTAATCGCTGCCTTTTACCGTATCGAAAATATGCCATTCGACATTATCGGGTTCGTCATTACCCAGAGCCGCAGCAATTCCGCCCTGCGCGGCACCCGAGTGCGAACGGGTCGGGAAGAGTTTGGAAATTATTCCGACATCGGAGTATCTGGAGGTTTCCACACCTGCCCGCAAACCTGCCAGCCCGGCACCTACAATTATTAAATCGTGTTTATGAATCATATTTATTTAATTATGAATTTTTAATTTTTAATTATTAATTTTCCTTGTGTCCTTAGTGCACTTAGTGGTAAAAGTTTTTAAAAAGATAAAATCGTATTCAATCCCAGAAACCAGAAAACAACAGCAGCAATAACAATTATTGTATAGATAAAAATCGTCAGCCACGCTCTCATTTCATAATCACGAATCACGCTCCACAATCCGTTAAGACCGTGCCACAAGCCGAGAGTCACAAATGTCAAATCGATTACTTTCCAGACCGGCTGGTGAAGTCTTTCCATCACAGCCCTGTAAGTATGCCCGGTATCGGGAGTCGCGTGCATCAGGATATAATGCCCTATCAGTACAATAACGAGAATGATACCTGTGATGCGCTGCATATACCAGCTCTTTGCACCCGAATTTCTCGCTCCCTCAAATTTAAATATCTTTGTAGTCATTTTTTATTTTTAAACTTTTTTAATAATCCTGTTTTACAAATTTTTATGCTCTTATTGTACATTGAATTAAATGTGTCTGAATATCAAATATCCCATTCCCGCTACTATAATTACAGAAAATATATACACAAATATAAGAATCTGTTTATGATATCTTGCTCCGTTTCCAAAATCAATAAGTACAATTCTTACTCCGTTTATTGCATGGAACATAACCAGCGCACCAAGAAGCCATTCGCCAAAAAGGAATACAGGTGAACTGAACAATCTCATTTCCTCGTTAAACGCAGCTTCACCTTTCAGCAGCCCTGTTAATGCGACAATATGCAGAAGTATGTATGCAGTAAGCCCGAGCCCTGTCAGCCTGTGCAATATCCATGCCCAGCTTCCCGAATGCTTCCTGTACCGGAACATAACATCAAGCCATCGGCTAAAAGCAGATTTTGAATTTTGTAATGACATTTTAAATTAATTTATAATTAATAATAGATATAAAATCCGTGTTTGACTCCACCTAAGGTAGTGCAGACATAATTTATAAAAATAATTTGATAAATAAAATCATAATCATTTTAATTTTAATAATTTATTGTCATAATTATTATTAATTTGGTTTAATTAGATTTTTATATTAGGTATTTTGCATAATAATATGTAAAATCTATGGATTGGAAATCAAACAAAAATCAGATTCTTTTAGTTGTATTAATTTCAGCAATTGCAGGTCTGATAGCCCAGTATATTTCATTTTCGGATGAATATATTTTTGCATACAGGGATTCAATTTACCGGCTGGATGCATCAAGGCGTTTTTATGACGCAATAAATCCGGGAATTTTCAATCAAATCGGTACTGTATGGCTTCCCCTGCCGAATTTTATAATGTTCCCACTTGCTTCAATAGATATACTCTGGAAAACAGGACTTGCAGGAAGCATAGTGAATTTCATTGCATTCATTTTTAATGCGATAGCAATATTCCTTACGATGAAATTATTAACTGAAAATAAAGTCGCACAGTATGCAGGGTTATTATTGTTCATTCTTAATCCGAATATTTTGTACTTCCAGACAACTCCGATGAGCGAGCAGCTTAACTTAACATTCTTTTCTTTATCAGTATACTATCTTATTAAGTGGAATAAAACCAGAGTCACAAAAGATATTTATCTTGCGGGTATATTCACGGCATTGGCATCCAGTACAAGATACGACGGCTGGACATTCGCACTTGCTGCAGCAGTTTTGATATTTCTGATTTCATATTCTTCAAAACAGGAATACATAAAAAATATTTTTTATTATTTCTATCCGACTGCACTTATCATTATCTGGTGGATGGCGCATAATTACATATATTATTCAGACCCTCTTGAATTTATGCGCGGGCAATTTTCCACTTACTTCCAGATAAAATATTATGAAGCCGCCGGAAGATTACTGACAAAGAGCAATCTGGGTTTATCTATAAACGTATATTACTTTGACCTTTATCTTTATGCAGGCTGGCTTACTTTAATATTATCCGTTTTCGGATTTATATTATACATATTTAAAAATAAATTTAAAGTAAATTCATTCTTAATTTATTTATCCCTGATTGCCGTTCCGACTACTTTGCTTTTATTATACCTGGGTCAGATAATAATCGAGCTTCCCGAGTCGGTACCTCCGGGTTATTTTAATTCAAGGTACGGACTGTATGCAATCCCCGGGATAGTATTGTTTGCAGGATTATTCACGGGATTTATTTATGAAAAATTTATAAAGTACAAGAGAATATTATTTTTTGCAGCGATATTATTAATCGGTCTGCAGACATTTTCATTTATTTATTATTATCCGTCAAAAGTCCCTGCCGTTGCCGAAGGAAGGTATGCGGGATATAAAGGGACTATTACCTATAATCTTTCGAAGTATCTCGAGAAAAATTACGACGGTGGAAATTTATTATATGATTTCAGGGTTTTTGCATTGCCTCCCTGGTCGGGAGTTTACTTGAGGGACAGAATAACTTATCATACGTATGATATCGGAGAGAAATCTTTGCAGAACCCGGTTCCTTATGTAAAATGGGTTCTGTTCTATCTCAAATCACCGGATGACAAAATTTATAAAGCACTGAATAATAATAAAAACTTTCGCGATAACTATAATTTAGTATACTCAGAAGCCGGACTGGAANNAAATTAATTCGCATTTAAAGAATCTATCTTCTTTTTTGCATTTGCATCCGCAGGATTAACAGCCAGTACTTTATTGTAATATTCAATCGCCTTTTTCTTATCATTTTTCTTCAGGTAATAATCTGCCAATCCGCCGATTGCATTTGTGTTCTTATTGTCGAGTTTAATTGATTCTTCGAAACATTCCTTTGCTTTTTCCATATTATTAAAACCTTCGTAGCATAAAGCAATATTATTCAGGTATCCTGATTTTCCCGAACTGTTTAGTTCAATCATTTTTTCAATATCTTTTATTGCATCTCCGTATTTCCCCTGCTGGTAATTCTGATATGAACGTTTTTCAAGCAGCATTAATTGATTCTGATTCGGATTTGTCTGCCCGGGTGTTATTCCGGGGATATTTTGATTTGAATTATTTTGTCCGGATTTCAGTATATCAAGCTGCGCTTTTGATTCCCTGTAATTGGGTACAATAGTCTGCAATTTTTCGAGCTGCACGATTGCATAATTTATTTTATTTTCCTGCTGGTAAACATTTGCAAGCTGGAAATACCCGTCAGGAGCAAGCGAATCGACTGTCAGTCCGTCTTTAAATTTTATTTCCGCCGAATCGAGATTTCCCTTTATCAAATAAATCAATCCGAGATTATGATGAGCCAGAACATTATTACTTCTAATTTCAATTGCTCTTTTATATCTTTTTTCTGCCTCATCAAATTCTTTTTTGTTGGCATAAATATTCCCGCAGTTCACGAGCAGAACCGAACCATCTATGCCTTCACCCGTCGAATATAATGTATCATTGTTTTTCCATTCGGAATTTCTCTGAACAGTCAAATAAGCAAAAAGTAATATAACAAGAAATGCAACTGTCGTAATAATATTTCTGTTTTCCTCATTCAGATATTTTACTATTAAATAAGCAATCAGCAGCGATAAAGAAAACGAGGTGACATATAAAAATCTTTCCGCCATGTAATTCATCGTTGGAATAATATTCATTACGGGCAAAAGAGTGATGAAAACAAAAATTATACAGAAAGAAATTTTCCCGTAATTTCTATACAGAATAGCAGCTAAAACCAGCAGAACTGTTATTAATATTATGGCAAAAATAACATTTCCATCCAGAAGTGAATTTGAATCCGGCATTACACCGTTATAATGATACAGCAAACCTACGGGATAAACCAGAAGTTTCAAATAAACAGGAATTGTTTTCAGCATCGTAGCAGCTGCGGTAATAAAATCTTTGCCATAAAAATAATTATACTTCGTACGTTCAATTGTTCCGGACAATAAAGAATATCTCACAACAAGATATATTATCGTCAGACCGATATAGTAAAGATAGGTCTTCCAGTCAGATAAAATATCTTTTAAGGATTTCTTTTTCCAGGTGAAGTCAAAGACTATTATAATTACGGGAAGAGTAACTATCATTTCTTTGGAGAGCAGACCAAGCGTATAAAACACAAGTGAAAGTATTATATATTTTGGCTTAAATTCCTCCGTATACAAAATGTAAAAATAAAAAGTTGCAAAGAAGAACAATGTTACCAGTGAATCCGTCCTGCCGCTCACCCAGCTTACAGCTTCGGTATGTACGGGATGAGCAGTAAATATCAGAGTGCCTATCAAGGAAGCTAATATTCCGAATTTATATTTTCTAAATAACTGTGAAAGAATGCCAAAAAGGAATAATGAAGCAATTAAATTTACTAGGTTATTCGTAAGATGGAATCCTTTCGGATTCAGGCCCCATATTGCATAATCTATTGTATATGATGTGTAAACAACAGGTCTGTAGTAATTTCCTATTACCTTATGAAAACCTTCCTGTGCAGTAAAAAACTTTGGTATGCTGTTCAGATTCCTGATGGCTTCATAACCCTGTACTACACTTTCGTCATCAAAAACAAAATCATTGCTCAGTGTATTATAAAAAACAAGAAATGAAAAAACTGCAATTATTATATAACAATATTTCGGTTTCATTTTAAAAATATCAAATTTTCCCATCTACAGCTTTTTTNNCCTATTCTCAGTTTTTCACCGCTGTCGTTTTTTCCGTCAAATATGATCTGCCCTTCGCTTCCGCTTAACTGGTTGTTAAGCAAAGTTCTGACCAGTCTACCTTTTACATCATAAACTTTCACTCTCAGTTGCGAAATGGCGGGTTTCAGTTTGTATTTAATAATTGCAAAATCTTCAAATCCGTCCCCGTCAGGTGAAAAAGGATTCGGAGAAACACTTATCGAATTTGTGCTTGCAGTGTTTTCAATAAATATGCTGTTCCTTGTTCCGGGTGTTCCACCAAGCAGTGCAGTACTGCTGTTCCAGTTGCTCCTGTCGTTTGAATTCAATTGAGGGTTAATTCTTTCCAGAGAATATCCTTTCGTGTCGGGTAGATTTCCGTTATGCCAATTAGGGCTGTAATATACCGAATCAATTACATTATTCAATGCATCTAATATTCTCACCATTGCACCCTCATTAGAAAGATTCAGACTGTGATTAAAAATCAGTTTCCTTGACTGGTCAGGATTTCTTAAATTTGTGAACCTGTTATAAAGTGATGTATCAAATGCCACAACCAAATACTGACCCGGATTAATTACAAGATTGCAGGTATCGGATAGATTATAAAAGTTCGATGAAACATTTAATCTCCACCCCGAAACATTTAAGAATTTGTATGTTGGGTTATAAAATTCAATCCACTCGCAGCTGACCGAAAGCGGGTCATACATAATTTCATTAATTATTATATCTTTTCTTAAATACGGAGCCAGGTTAGAAAATGAATTAACGCGAGTCGGCGATGAATATTCACAATCAATCGATGTACCCCAGCTTGCCGAATCACCGGGCAAACCGTTAGGAGATTTTCTTTCAAGCGAGCTTCTCGCATTATTTCCTCCCCAGCTTGATTTGTAAGATACCCTGTCGTTTATTTCACCTGCATTATTATATATAGTAACAACA
The DNA here is from genome assembly GCA_003158365.1 of Ignavibacteriota bacterium. Classification (GTDB taxonomy): domain Bacteria; phylum Bacteroidota; class Ignavibacteria; order Tepidaquicellales; family Tepidaquicellaceae; genus FEN-1279. The sequence goes on from PMIW01000188.1 coordinate 7,491, forward strand.
TCTTTATCATCATTTAAAGCAGGAAGATTGGACAAATAAACAACTTTATTCGAATCAATTAACCTGTGTGCATTCAAAATCGTCCTGTTTTTGGAAATTACAATATAGTCATATGCACCGATAATCTTATCAGTTAAAATAATTATCGGATTTGATTGAGTCGATGAATCGGAAATCTTCCAGTTATTTAAATTTATGGGAGAGCCGGTATTATTATATAATTCGACCCATTCGCATTCCAGTGAAGATTGCGGGTGATACATAATTTCGTTTATAATCAAACCGCTGCTGATTATAATTCCATTTCCGTTAACACGCACATTTTTTACAAGCAAATTATTTGTAGTATCAAGGTCGGCTGCATAAACGATTTTTCCAATGAATTGTTTTAATCCGCTGTCTATCCCTGTTATGCTGTAAGAGTATGTCATCGAATCATTGGGATTTAAAACAAACGGAGAAAAATTCTGCGCGTGTATTAAATCTGAAGGACGGATTACACTGTCCAGATTTGCATTGCGAAAAATATTCAGGAAAAAATTACCTGCCGGATTAATCCCGGGATTTTTAATCTGAAAATTAAGATTTAATGTGTCCCCGGCTTTAGGAGCTTGAGGCGTAAATTTAAATGAACTTAAGTATAAATCATACAGTTTCGGAGTCACAGAATTTAACCTGTTCGGGGTTGATTTCTGAAAATCTACAGATGTTCCCCAGTTTAAAGGATTATTCGTCAGTCCTGCCGGATTTTTTCTTTCTAATGAGTAGCCCGACGTACCTCCCCAGGAAGAATGATAGTGAAGTGAATCTATTAAGTAAGAATTTTGAGATCCATCAACAAGAATTATTGCATCCTCGTCGTTATTTAAAGCTGTCCAGGATGTCTGGAATATTAATCCGGAAAATCCCGGATGGAATTGTCTTACTGAGGCAGAATCATCGCATATGACTGCATACTGATATGCACCTAAAATTGTACTGCCCGTTGTAATTGTTTTGTAATTGGATGAAGCATCTTTCCATTTCCATTGCATAATATTTACATATGATGAACCTGAATTATAAATCTCAAACCACTCTTTCTCCGTATTGGGAGTTGGTGAATACATTACTTCATTAATTACAACCTGAGAATTAACAGAAAAGGCAAGTAAAAATAAAAAACAGAAAATAAAATTTTTTCCCATAAAAATTAAATTCGGTTTTTAATTTCTTTTTAATTAATTTATCTTAATAATAAATCTAAAATTTTCTAATGAATATTTTTGAATTAATGCTCTTTATTACTCGTTACTAATTATTCATTATGCGCTCTTCGCATCCCGATGAACGGAGTGATTCTGGACTAATTATCTTCTGCTACCCATTATCCTCAAAAGTAAAAGAAACATATTAATGAAGTCAAGATAAAGTGTAAGGGCTCCCATTATCGCGGCTTTTTTTCCTTCTTCGGATTCAAATGTTGTCTGAGCAGCCATTTTCTTTATTCTCTGAGTATCCCATGCTGTAAGGCCAACAAATATAAGAACTCCCGCGTAGCTGATAAGCCAATACAAAGTAGAACTTTCAAGGAAAAAATTGACTATTGATGCAATTATTAAACCGAACAAGCCCATCATCATAAATGTCCCGACGCCGGCAAGATTCATTTTAGTAATATATCCGAATACACTTACGGAAGCAAACATTGCCGAACAGATAATAAACGTATAAGAAATTGAACCGCTGGTATATAAATAGAACAAAATCGAGAATGTAAGACCTGTCAGGAATGCATAAAGGAAGAACGCTCCAACGGCGACAAATGACGGCATTTTATTTATTGCCGCACTCATTGCAATAACTACAATAAACTGGACTATCAATAATCCGTAGAATAAAAACGGTGTATGTAAAAATATTCTGCCGACACCCGATACATACACTCCGAATGCAACCACACCCGTAACTGCAAGTCCCATTGTCATCCAGTTATAAACGTGAAGTAAAAACTTTCTCACTTCAGCCGTGGAAAAACTTGCTTCCACAGGTTTATATTGTGCATATTGCTGATTAAAATTATCCATAAAAATTTAAAATTAAAATTTAACTAAATTTTTTTCTCTAAAGACTCTACGGACTCTATTACACTTTTTGTCCATAGTTTGGAGCTTCTTTAGTTATCTTAACATCGTGAGGATGCGATTCCCTCAATCCTGCATTAGTAATTTTTACAAATTTTGTTTTTGTCTTCATTGCATTAATATCCTTAGCTCCGCAATAACCCATAGCTGAGCGAAGACCGCCGATAATCTGGTAAATAGTATCTTTGAGTGGTCCCTTGTAAGGTACTATTCCTTCAATTCCTTCGGGTACAAGTTTTTTAATATCATCTTCCATATCCTGGAAATACCTGTCCTTGCTTCCTTCTTTCATTGCTTCTATAGAGCCCATTCCCCTGTAGACTTTAAAACTCCTTCCTTCGTATAAAACTTTTTCTCCCGGTGTTTCATCCGTCCCCGCGAACATTCCGCCAATCATAACCGAATCAGCACCTGCTGCAATTGCTTTCGGCACGTCACCTGTCTGCTTAACCCCGCCATCAGCTATTACCGGGATGCTGAATTTTTTTGCGACTTTGGAACATTCTATAATAGCTGTAAGCTGAGGAACTCCAACTCCGGCGATAACTCTCGTTGTACAAATCGAGCCTGCACCGATTCCTACTTTCACACCGTCAACACCGGCTTTAATTAAATCAATTGTAGCTTCAGCAGTTGCAACGTTACCCGCAATCAGTTCCACATTAATAGCGGACTTGATTCTCTTAACCATATCCAATACACCCTGCGAATGTCCGTGTGAAGTATCGACAATAACCACGTCCACTCCCGATTTAACAAGTTCTTCTACTCTTTCCATTGTATCTTTAGTAACTCCGACTGCCGCTCCTACTCTTAATCTTCCGAAACTGTCTTTACAGGCATTCGGAAAACTTTTTCTTTTCTGAATATCCTTAAATGTAATCAGACCTTTTAAAAATCCTTTTTTATCAACAACCGGAAGTTTTTCTATTCTGTGTTTTTGCAAAATCTTTTCAGCCTGCAATAAATCCGTACCAACAGGTGCCGTGATAAGATTATCTTTAGTCATAATATCCTTAATCAGAATATTTTCATCGGGGTCAAACCTTAAATCCCTGTTTGTTAAGATTCCGATGAGTCTTCCGTCGTTATCCACGATAGGTACGCCTGATATGCTGAACTTGGACATTATGTATGTAACATCTTTAATCTTTTTATCTGCAGTAAGTGTTACGGGTTTCATTATCATTCCGCTTTCACTTCTTTTTACCTTATCTACTTCCGATGCCTGAAGTTCAATCGACATATTTTTATGTATTATCCCGATTCCGCCTTCTCTCGAAATGGCAACTGCCATTTCAGTTTCGGTAACGGTATCCATTGCTGCCGAAAGCAGGGGAATGTTCAGTTCAATATTTTTCGTCAGTCTTGTTTTTATTTCAACTTCTCTTGGTAATACTTTTGATTTGCTCGGAACGAGCAGTACATCATCAAAAGTAATGGCTGTGGATAAAATCTTGTTCTCCATAATAATAAAAAATTAAAATTAATTATTTTACTGTTTTTACTTTTAACAAATCATCATACAAATTCACGGGTTTCAAATCCCCGTCATTATTTTTTACATACATAATATGCAGATGCGTAGGTGAACGTGTTGGGAAAGCGTTCTTTCCCGTCCTGCCCATTGTTCCAAGAAATGTTCCCGGCTCTACAAAATCCCCTACATTCACTTCCACCTGATTCATGTGAGCATAATAAAAAAATCCGTCGGTAAAATTATCATATATATACACAATGTTACCGCCTTTAATATCCATCATCTGCGATGTCCAGTTTTTTCTTGTCTCCACAACTATTCCGCCGCTCACAGATAAAATCTTAACAGGTTTATTCGTATTATCATCAATGCAATCCTGATTTTTATCCGAAATAAAAATATCGTGAGCAGGATGCCCTCCTGTATTGCCATCAAAGAAATCAAAATCCGCAACAACATATCCGCTTCCATTTGAACCTCCTATTGCAGAAGATGTATATCCCTTCACGGGAAAAACCCATTCGGATTTTTTGTAAACCTTCGGATTAGATTTTATCATATACAGATTCAAATCTTCAATGAAATTCCTCATCGAATCAACCGCAATTTTGCGTGTAAGCTTATGGTCTCTAACCTGTCTCATTATTGCATACCAGCCCCTTGCAGGAGTTGCTAAAAATTCCTCATCATCATTAATATCCTGAACTTTCTGAGCTAACTTATCCAGCGATATTTTTAAAATTTTCTTTTTTGGTTTATCATCTTCAGGCATTGGAGATGTTTGTGCAAACACATTCCATTGAATCAACAATGTAAAAAAGAAAATTATATATATACTTTTTTTTATCAAATATTATCTTATTACTCTGGCGTTTATTAAATCTTCATATGGATTTTCAGGTTTTACAACTCCGTCTTTTACGGGCATTAATGAAAAATGCAAATGCGTGGGTGAACGTTTTTTGTAAGCATTTAATCCAGTCCTGCCTACTTCAGCTATTTTATCACCCGGTTTAACTATATCCCCTACATTTACAACTACTTTCCTGTTATGAGCATAATAGAATAATGATTCGCTGTAAGTATCATATATCCAGATATATTTTCCGCCTTTTAAATCACTATCAGGTGACCATTCTTTTTCGAGTGCAACAACAACACCGCTGCTCATCGATAATACGTCTACAGGTTCGCCCGTATAATCATCAATATCATCCTGATTCCTGTCGTTTATAAAAATGTCGTGAGCAGGATGTCCGCCGTGCTTGTTTCCGTCGAAGTAATCATATCCGCTTGCATTATAACCGCTTCCATTTTTTCCGCCGATTGCAGAGGGACCGTATCCTTTCAGAGGAAAAACCCATTCTTTATAAGTATATTCTTTCCCGCCGTTATCGAAGAAATATTTTTTTATTTTCGGAATAAGAATTTTTATCTGTTCGATTGCATCTTTCTTGCTGATTTCACCATCCCTGACTTTTGTATTCAGCTCATCAAATTCCACGCAGACATTAGTACTGCTGTCTTTTGACATCGAATTGTTTTGAATTTTCTCAACATCCTGAATTTTTCCCGGTTTTGAACAATCAAATCCTGTTGAAAAAAACAACGACAATATTAAAATATATATTTGCATTTTAAAAATTACTAAGTTATTAATTATTATTTAAATTGTTCCAATCCATCAACAGGTCCCCACAATCCTCTGTTATTTTCTCTGGCTTCTTTCTGGTATTTTCTTAACTCATCAGTTTTTGAAACGGGATATTGTTCATATACCTGTCCATACCCGTCTTTTACTATTTTCCCGTTAATAAAAGTCCCGTCTTCGAGATAAACCCACCTTAATAGCCTTCCATATCTGTCTTTATCCTCGTAATTCGGTTCTCTTTCGAGATAAACCTTTTTCCCTTCAACAAAATTTTTCACATATTCACTCGCAAGTTCACCGAGTTTTTTTATTGTCTTTTTATCCTGATGAGTTGCTTCGACATCTTTATCGAGTTTTTTCGAATCGTATTTTTCGGGTGTATCGATACCAAGCAGTCTTACTCTATCCCCGTTCGATAACAAAAATGTATCACCATCGACAACTCTTTTAACTATTACATACTCCCTTGAAATATCGACGGATTTATTGACACCTGAAGATTGATTAAAATAATAATACAGTACAAATCCAAGTAATATTATCAAAGATGCTAAAGTGGATAATATTTTACCTGTTAACTTAAACATATTTTAATCTATAATATCCAGAATTAATTTTCTTTCTTTCGGTTTTTTGTCCGATACAACCAAACCTTCAGTAATTATTTTTTCCGCCCTGCCGATTTTTTCCATATCGCCTGCCCATAGTTCACAAATCATTTCACCCTTTTTTATTTCATCACCGCATTTTTTATTCAGAATAATTCCTGCGAGATAATCTATTTTATCAGTAATCTTTTTCCTTCCGCATCCAAGCTCAATCGAAGCCAATCCGAATTTGTAAGCATTCATTTCCCTAACGTATCCTGATTTTTCAGATAATATTTTTTTTGAATATTTATCCTGCTTGTAATTTTTCCAGTCTTTTATATAACTTACGTCGCCTTCTTGTTCTTCTACTATTTCCAGGAATTTCTTATATGCGCTGCCATCTTTTATTTTCTGCTCTGCAATTTTTTCGCCTTCTTCAATGCTTTTTGCTTTTCCGCCGAGATAAATCATTGCACCTGAAAGTAGATTGTTCACCTTGCTCAAATCTTTCACAATTTTTCCGTTCAAAACTTCAAGGCATTCTTCTACTTCAAGCCAGTTGCCAATCTTATATCCGAGCGGTTCGCGCATATCCGTCAAAATTGCAATTGCTTTCTTCCCGAATTTCTTCGATACCGAAATCAAATATTTTGTAAGCTTTTCAGACTCTTTAAGATTCTGAAGATTCGCACCGCTACCCATTTTTATATCGAATACAATTGCGTCAGTTCCTTCGGCAAGTTTCTTGCTCATAATGCTTGCGGTGATTAAAGATAAATTATCAACTGTACCAGTAACATCCCTTAAAGCATAAATTCTTTTATCTGCGGGAGCAAAATCTGAATTCTGCCCTATCATAACAACGCCGACTTTTTCTATTATTTTTTTATAATCTCTGATTGAATAATCAACCCTGAATCCCGGAATAGATTCCAGCTTATCGAGCGTCCCGCCTGTATGTCCGAGCGCTCTGCCCGATATCATCGGAACGGCTATTCCGCAGGATGCGACAAGAGGCGCGAGAATTAAAGAAGTTTTATCACCGACTCCGCCCGTGGAATGCTTGTCAACTTTTATTTTATTAATGTAACTTAAATCAACTGTTTTACCACTATTCAACATTATTTCAGTTAAATCGAAAGTCTCTTCTTCGGTCATTCCGTTGAAATAAACAGCCATTAAAAAAGCCGACATCTGGTAATCAGTAACTTCACCCGATAAATATCCATTAATAAAAAAACTAAGATGCTCTTTTGTTAATGTCTTATTATCGCGTTTCAGCTTTATAATTTCTACAGGTATCATCATATAAAGTAATAAAAACAAGTTTAAGGTTAAAGGAAATACAGTCGAGAGTGTTTAGAGTCTATTGAGTCTTTAGAGTAAAAACGGCAAAAGGTTTTTTCCGCTCGTTACCAAGCACGCCACGGCGTGTCTTCGACTCCGGTTTAGTAACGCATTAATATTTGTCATTGCAATATATATTCATAATTGATAGTTTATAATAATATTCGAAATACGGAGGATTCAAACAAACNNATATTAGCAGTATTCTATTATTTAATAATATCACTTTATTCTTGTACTAAAGATAATAACCCAATAATACCTCCTCCACCACCTCCTGTACATCCCGATACGGCAGATAAATACGTATGGGCTGGATATAATACAGTCATTGATTTGATGAATATTTATGTTGCAGATACAGATAAAATATATGTTATTGGTAATTTTTGGTTAGCTCAGTTTGATGGTCAATATTTAGTTCCATATAATCTAAATGATCTTCAATTTAACGCGACTTATGTTTACGGATACGATAAAAACAACATATTTGTAGAGGGGTTTTACTATAAAAACGGCTTAAGGTATCCGGAATTAAAAAAAATTACAAATGGAGCAATTACAAGTTATAATATTGGAACAATTAGTGATGTATTGCATGATATGCTTGTCGTAGGTCCAAATCAGGTATGGATTTCAGATTCATATTTTAGCAAAGTGTATTATTTCAATAATGGTTCCATAAAAGAATATACACTTAGTACAACGGATAGTTTGGTTTATCAGTTTTTTTATATGGATAAAAATAACGACCTATATATTTTTGCAATAAAGACATCAAATCAAATAAACGGAGATTTTTATACATATAAGCTAATTAATGATAATTTCGTACTTCAAAGCACAGAATGTTTTGGATATGATCCTTGTCTGTCGCCAAGACTATTTAGATGTGGGAGCGACATATTAATGTCTACAACAGGGCTTTCTAAATTGAAATATTTTAACGGTAATGAATGGATTTCTCATTCAGATTCTGATTACGTAGCAGCACAAGCATCACGAATAGGAGGTGTGTCTAAAGATTCACTTATTATGATAAATGGTGGAGGTGTTATTTTCACTTACGGGCTAAATTATTGGAGAAAAGAAAAATATGCACCATCCTTAGAGGGTAGTCCTAACCTATATTCTTTTAATGCAGAGATGAAATTTGGGAATGTCTATATTGCATACTGGGGTCATGATCACAGCACACTTTTAATTGGAAAAGCTAACAAAAACACAAAAAATAAATAATATTAAATTATTCCAAATCCATTAAAAAACTTTTTAATTTATAATTTCCATAAATGCAGAAATGGGAATCGGCACCGGCTTTTAAAATTGCATTTTTGTTCATTATCGGGATTCTAATTGGTGCAGAGTTTAAATTCAATATTGTACTTCTATTCATACTAATTTGCATACAGTTAATTTATCTTTTTTATCTATATAAAAAGAATCCCGAAATATCCCTTAATATAATTCTGGTTATCTCCATATTTTTATCTCTCGGATTACTAAAAGCAAATATTGATTTTCATTTAATTCCTGATAACTCAATCTCAAAAATTCCCGATACAAAAAGAAACGAAGAATGCAGGTTAATCGGAGTAATTCAGGATATCCCCTCTTACGATACAAATAAAATCAAATTCACATTATCATCGGAATTTTTTATTAACAGCAATAACCACGATACACTTTTAGTCAGCGGGGATGTGCTGGTATCAATAAAAAGAAATCAGAAAACGGATTACAATGAATATTCTAATGTTCAGATGTCGGGAAATATAAGTTATGATTTGAAACCAGATTTAAGCGCAGGAGACAGAGTGCTAATATACGGAAGACTTTTAGAGCCGTTTGAAGAAAGGAATCCCGGTGAATTCGATTATAAAAGATATTTAAAACTTCATAACATTTACAAAACTTTTTCTGCACAGGGATTCAGCAATGTAGAAATTATTAACAGGAATAATATTTCCTTTATCATGCAAAAAATAATTTATCCTGCAAGAGAATTTGCTTCTGCTAATATAGATAAATACATTCCGGGTGATGAAGGTGCATTCCTGAAAGGGCTTGTAACGGGCGAGCGGCAGGATATATCAAAAAAAGTAAAAGACGATTTCGTCAAAACAGGTATAATGCACGTAATAGCTGTATCTGGGCTGAATGTTGCATATATTATTTTATCTATTACACTGATTCTCTCTTTATTCAGAGTTCCGCGTATTCCAAAAGTAATCATTATTATTGCATTCCTGATTTTTTATTGTTTCTTTACGGGCTATCCGGCATCTATAATAAGGGCGACAGTGATGGGTTCATTAATTTTAATTGCAAATGTAATTCAGAGGAAAACAAATTTTTATAATATAATCGGCATATCGGTTTTGATAATATTGATATACGATGCAAAGCAGCTATTGGACCCGGGTTTTATACTTTCTTTTTCTGCAGTGCTTTCGATGGTGTTCTTTTATGAAAAGTTCGATGAAATATTTCTGCAAAAAATTCTGGATTCAAGACTTAGATTTAAAAAAATAATTTACATATTAGTAAGCATAATTTTTGTTACTATTGCGGCACAGCTCGGCACACTGCCAATTACATCGCATTACTTTGAAAAAATTTCGTTTATATCCATCATAGCAAATGC
>PMIW01000188.1:17339-27312 GCA_003158365.1 Ignavibacteriota bacterium
GCATCATTTAAATTCGGTTATATAGATTTTTATAAATTTAATACAATTAATACAATCGGATATCTTGCTCTGCTTTTGATTTTATTTACTGCTAAGAAAGAAACACTGAAAATGCGATTATATATTTCTTCCATTATTATTGTGGTGTTGATTTTCTTTAATATAAATTACGACAATAATTTAAAAATAACTTTTCTCTATGTAGGGCAGGGCGACTGCACTTTAATAGAAACTCCGGACGGCAGTAATATATTGATAGACTGCGGAATGAAGGATTTTAAATTTAACAGCGGAGAAAGTACAATTGTACCTTATTTAAAAAGAAAAGGAATCAACAAGATTGACCTGCTGATTCTTACTCACCTCCACAATGACCATATTGGCGGTATAGAATCCGTACTGGAAAATATTAAAGTGAGTAAAATTATCTCCGACGGAGCTGCCGAAGAAAATTCTCTCATTTATAAAATGAATAAATTAATTATTGAAAATAAAATACCTGTGGAAAAATTTTACAGCGGAGATTTTATAGAAGGCTATGGCAACCTGAGATTATTTTTTCTAAACCCAATACAAAATGATTCGCTTCACACAAAAGAGCATTCAAAATCAATGGTAGTGAAATTAGTTTATGGAAAGACACAGGCACTCCTTCTTGGTGATTTAAGTGTTGAAGGAGAAACGTTTGTTACAAGTAATTTCGGTAAATTTTTAAAATCAGATATACTAAAAGTATCACATCACGGAAGTAAAAATGCCTCGTCTATCACATTTCTCTCCGAATGCAAACCCGAATACGCAGTCATTTCCTGCGGTAAGGATAACGTTTTCGGACATCCCTCGGATTTAGTACTTGCCAAGCTCGAAGTAATGGGAGCAAAAGTCTTCAGGACCGACAGAGACGGTGCAGTTATCTTCGAAAGCGACGGAAAAACTTTAGAACTTGTGAAGTGGAAATAAAAGAAAGACTACAAAAGTCTGAGTTAATAATCATAAAAGTTCTGTTTGCAATAGAAATTTTACAAAAGGAGACTTTTATAGTCTAAGATTCACTTTCCAATTTTTTATATTTTATATTTCATATTTTATATTAATATTGGAGTGTAAGTTAGTTTTTATTAAGTATTAACAATTTTAAAAGATAAATTATTTATATGAAAAATAATTTAATGGCTTGGGAAGTTTCTGAAAATGATTTTCCAAAAAGCGGAAGTGCAAAAGATAAATTAAAATTCTTCGTAAAATATGCGATTCTTGCTCCGTCCGGGCATAATACACAACCGTGGCTGTTTGAGATAAATGATGACGAGATGTCTATTAATCTTTATGCGGACAGAACAAGAGCCCTGCCCGTAATAGACCCGGATGATACCGAATTGATTATAAGCTGCGGTGCCGCTCTCGAAAACCTGATAGTGGCTTTAAAATATTTTGAATATTATGCCGAAGTCGAATACTTCCCTTCTGAAACCGATAACGATTTACTCGCAAAAATAAAACCGATGATTGGTTATGAACCCGATGCAGAAGATAAAAAATTATTCAATGCTATTAAGACAAGGCATACGAACAGGCTTCCATTTGCTGATGATACAGTTGACGGATACAGGCTGGATAAATTAAAAACTATAGTAAGCGAAGAAAATGTTAACCTTCTTGTAATCGAAGGCGAACAAGTCCGTGAAGAAGTTATAAAAATTATCGAGCAAGGAGATAAAGCTCAGGCTACAAATAAAAGTTTCTGCAGAGAACTTGCGCAGTGGGTTCATCCTAACCGTACAAACAGCAAAGACGGAATACCGGGATATGCATTTGGCATGGGTGATTTGATTTCATTCGGAAGTCCTTTCTTTATAGGTAACCTGAACTGGGGTGATATACAGGCAGGACGCGACAGGAACCTCGTTAAAGGCTCGCCTGTTCTTGCTGTGATAGAAAGCAAAAATAATAATCCGATTGACTGGCTAAGAACAGGAATGGCACTCGAAAAACTGCTGCTGAAGGCAAGTTCGGAAGGAATTGCCGCTTCATATCTGAATCAGCCTATAGAAGTTCCTGAATTAAAGGAAAAGCTTGTAAAATTATTACACCTTAAAGGCTATCCTCATTTGATAATCAGGATGGGTTACGGCAAAGAAGTAAAAGCAACGCCGAGAAGAGACCTTGAAGAAGTAATAAGATAATGAACTTAAAAATTTGGCCGGGCTCCGTTAAATCTGCGATGCTGGTTATAATCCAGTTTGCATGCCTGTTTATTCTGGGTTATACAGGTCAGTTGATTCCTCAAAATTATATTCTAACATCCATAATAATTCTCTCACTGTTTCTTGCATTGTGGGCAATGATAATAATGAAATTCAATTTCAACGCTGCACCTGAAGTACTTCCCGGTGTCACGTTAAAAACAAACGGTCCTTATAAATTAATCCGCCACCCTATGTACACTGCAATTTTCGGGCTGACGATTCCGTGGATTGTTAATGATTTTTCCTTATTCAGGCTTATTACTTTTTTGATTCTTTTAGTAAATCAATTTATTAAAATGCATTACGAGGAAAAAATGCTTTCGGAGAAATTCCCTGAATATACGGAATATAAAAAACGAACCAAAAGAATTATTCCTTTCGTATTTTAAAATTGCGTATCAATTTTTTTCCCCGATTTTATAGATTATGTTTTGCATATCGATAGGAAGTTCCGACTCAAAAAACATATTCTCTTTTGTCCTCGGGTGAATAAAACCCAGCACCCTCGCGTGCAGTGCCTGTCTCGGCATTTCCCCTAGAAGGTTTTTTATCTGTGCTTTTATGTTATTAGTGAGTATAACGCTGTGAGGTGTCCGCCCTCCGTATGTTTCATCACCAAATACAGGATGTCCGATAGAAGAAAGATGAACTCTAATCTGGTGGGTTCTGCCGGTTTTTAAAATTAATCTAATCAGCGATAAAAATTCGAATTCCCTTATTACTTCATAATCAGTGATTGCATTTTTTCCGCTTTCATCTTCATCATCTATCACGGCTACTTTTTTTCTGTCTCTTTTATCCCTGCCCAGCCTGCTTTCAATCGTGCCGGATTTCTTTTTCAGCTTTCCCCAGATTATCGAATTATATTCCCGTTGAATAGTATGTTTAAAAAACTGGTCAGAAAGTTTTCTGTGTGTAATTTCATCTTTTGCAATAACCAGTAATCCGGATGTATCTTTATCTAACCTGTGCACAATTCCTGCCCTTTCGAATCCGTTAATATTCGAAAGAGTATCATTTTTCTGCAGGGCATAATACATAATTGCGTTTACAAGCGTACCCGAATAATTTTTATATGCGGGATGGGTAACCATGCCGGCAGTTTTATTTACAATCAATAAATATTCATCTTCAAAAACTATTTCCAGCGGTATATTTTCGGGTAAAATATCCTGTTTTTCGGGAACAGGCAGTTCAATCTCAATCTCATCGAACGGTTTCAGCATGTAGTTTGATTTAACGAAATTCCCGTTTACCGTCACATTTCCAAGATTTATGGACTTTTGGACCTTAGTTCTGGATGCATTTTCGACAAACTGTGTAATGTACTTATCCAGGCGTGTACGCTCTTTAATATCTGGTACCGATAACTTATAATTTTTCTGCACTTTACAACTTTACAATTTATTAATAAAAAAGTTTGAAACTTTTTGATCTGTAAAACGTCTATATACTAAAGACAATAAAAAAGCAATTTGAAAATAGCTTAAAGGGGGCTTAAACAAAATGAAAAAAATAAAACTAATAATCGCAACTTCACTTCTAATGGTTTCTCTGGTTTCCACCGGTTTTGCAAACAGCGGCGGAGACGAAAAAATGTTAACTTCAAAGACAGTAATTTCTCTTAATAACCAAATATACGATGAAATTTTGAATGTATTGAATCTGCCTGTTTATTTAGCATTTGAAGATAAAAATCTTAAGGGAGATGCTTATGTAACAATTGCAGTTAATAATGACGGTAAAATTGTCATTGCAAAAATTTTCGGTGAAAATGATATGTTAAATAAATATCTGAAAAGCAAGATAAGTTCCAGAAATTTATGGACTCCGCAAAAATATGCAAACAGCTATTTCAGATATAAAATCCATGTAGATTAAAACAGTTAATTCCTCATATACTCTAAGTAAACGCCGCCTGTATTTTTCAGGCGGCGTTTTTTGTAATTACTTCCTGATAATCATGATAATATAATATTATAAATTTCAAACATTAAATTCAGATTTAGCACTTTTTCGCATAGCTAACTTCTTTATATTTAATGGTGTTAGAATAAACACTTAAAAAATAACTTGAAATTGATTATTTAAACGATTATCTTATTTTCAAATTAAAAAATTTTAGAATATGGAAAAAACTTTTTTACTTATTCCGGGGAAGAGGTTTTTTTATTATTTACTGGCAGTAATTTTATTATCGGCACTTTCCGATTTCATGACAGGCTGTACCGGTGCCAAAGGTCCCGAAACAGATGTTGAAAGGCAAAAAGATTCACTGGGAATATACACGGTGATAGACAAAGCTATGCTCCAGTATAAACAAACTCTCCTGCTGAATGAAAACGAGCAGCCCGCAAAAGCAAAAGATTCATTCGAGCAAACGCTTACATTATTAAAGAAAGTAGATAACAGAGTTCTGGAAAACCCGAGAAACACAGTCTGGAAAAAAGATTATTCCGAACTTGTTAAAAGTGTTGTTCAGGATTACTTATATACACAGTCAAATATTTCAGATAAGAGTTCTGTTTTTAAATTTGCCAAGAAATACGGTATTGACTACGAAACAAGTAAACAGTTTACGGAATCCGAGGAAAATGAAGCTCTGCCTGAAGGTTCCGATGTTAAGCTTATCAGGAACAAGGCAGTCGATGAATACATAGACTTCTTTTCCAAGACAGAAAGAGGACGTGCTTTCATGGATAAGTGTTTTTACAGGTCCGGAAAGTATTTTTCATTAATGAGAAAAATCCTGCGCAATAATAATGCTCCCGAAGAACTGATTTATTTATCGGTTCAGGAATCGGGACTGAATCCGACAATTGTATCCAGAGCAGGTGCAGTCGGACTCTGGCAGTTCATGCCTTCGACAGGCAGTGCATACGGCCTGTATCAGGATAATTTCAGAGACGACAGAAGGGATTTCGAAAAAGCGACAGATGCGGCAGCAAGGCATTTGAAGGACCTGTACAAATCTTTAGGCGACTGGTATCTTGCTTTCGCAGCTTATAATGCAGGTCCGGGAAGAATTACGAATGCAATGAGTAAAAGCGGTTCGAAGGATTACTGGGAATTAAGGTCTTACCTTCCCGGTGAAACTAAAAATTACGTGCCGTCAATTCTGGCATTATCTTTCATATTCAGGAATCCTTCAGATTATGGATTCAAGGATATTGAATACGGGCAGACACTCTCATTCGACAGGGTCAGCATAAAAGGAGAACTCACGCTCGATAAAGTTGCAGAGTTTTGCGGAAGCGACATTGAAACGATAAGAGATTTAAATTCGGAACTTATAGGAGATGCCGTTCCGAATTACGATGTACCTTACATGCTGAGAGTTCCGCACGGTACATTTAAAACATTTGCCGCAAATTACCAGAAATCATCCGAATTCGACAAGAACGGTAAAGTCACACCTGAATTTGCAGGCAACGAATCAAAAGGATTCGTGACCGAATTAAAAGACGTAACTTATGTAGTGAAAAATTATGACCCGGGAGAAACGCGATACGTGGGCGTTTCAACGGGCAAGAAGAAACTGATATATACTTACAGGGGAACCGAACAGCTTAATGCAATCGCTGATTCATTTTACGTCAGGCCGACCGACCTGAGAATATGGAATAATATTTCCTATGCAACATCACTAAAGCCAAAACAGGAAATTTCAATTTTTCTGTCGGGTAAGATGTATAATAAATTTTACGGAATAAAAGAAGAGCCGAAAGAAGTGAAAGTCGAAGTGCTGGACACTGCTTCGCATAAAAGCAAGAATGATGAGGAATCCTCATTATTCGAAAAATTAAAGGAAAAGAAGAATCAGCCTGAAGTAACAAAGAACAACAAAGACAGTAAACAACAGACTGATGTTGTAAACAAGAAAGAGATTAAAAAGGAAAAGACCGAAGTTGTTCAGAAAAAAGCAAAAGACAACAAGACAAATTCCGAATACGAAACATATACTGTAAAATCAGGCGATTTCTTAAGCAAGATTGCGGAAGACTACGGTGTATCCGTTAGTGATTTGAAAGAATGGAATAACATTACAGGTGAAAAAATATTAGTCGGGCAAAAGCTGAGAATTTATTCCGCTGAAGACGCTGCAGATAAAAAACAGAAAAAAGATAAAAATACAAAGACGAAACCCACTACCCACACAGTTCAGGAAGGTGAAAACCTTACTTTAATAGCAGATAAATATGATGTATCGGTTGAGGATTTAAAAGACTGGAATGACCTCGATGGCGATGTAATAATCCCCGGTCAAAAACTTACGGTTGTAGAGCCAAAACAGCAAAAAAAGTCCAAAGACACAAAAGTAATTAAAAAAGCAAAAACTCACATTGTAAAAGAGGGTGAAAACCTAACAATGATAGCCGAAAAATACGATTTAACCGTCAAGCAGTTAAAAGACTGGAATGAACTCGACGGTGATGTAATACAGGCAGGAGACGAGCTTGTACTTACTGCCCCAAAAGATGTCAAGAAAAAAGCAGTTGAAAAACAGGAAGTACAGAAGACATATAAAGTCAAAAAAGGCGATAATTTACAGATAATAGCGGATAAATTCGATGTTACTGTAAAAGAGTTGAAACTCTGGAATGAGCTTGACGACAACACAATATTAGTCGGTCAGGAACTAAAAGTAACGGCCCCAAAGAAAAAGAAGAAATAAGAAGCATAAGTATACGCACCAAATTGAATTAAATAACTCGTTCCCGGTTCAAGGATTGGGAACGTTTTTATTTAAGCCTCGTTCCAACGCTCCTGCGTGGGAACGCTATTTTTTAAAATATTTTTTTTTCAGTTGAAAGAAATATTTAAATACTTTATTTTACAATTCATCGCTGGCATAGCTCAGTTGGTAGAGCAGCTGATTTGTAATTAGCAGGTCGGGGGTTCAAATCCCTCTGCCAGCTCGAAAAAAGGGAATCGAGAGATTCCCTTTTCTTTTTGTATTAGTCCCGACATGTCGGGAGAGGTTCAAATCCCTCTGCCAGCTCGAACACTAACCCGATTTTCACCGAATCGGGTTTTTACTTTTTAATTGTACGTTAAATAATTCATCCCATTTTCTCTTTTAACTTCGATGCATATCTGCGGCTCATTAAAAGCGGTTCCGGTTTTCCTGAAAGATACACCCTGAAAGAATTATTAAACCAGTCTTCTACTTTTTGCACATAATTTAAATTTACTATCGACGTCCTGTGTATCCTGATAAAATGATTTTGCGGTAATCTCTCTTCCCATTCACGCATCGGCTTTGACGTCAAACCTTTGTCGTTTTTCAGAAAAATTTCAGTATAATCTCCGGAGGATTCAATCGATAAAATATCGGATATTTTAATAAATCTTAATTGCGAGTTTATCAAAATAAATAAAGTGTCTTCATAAAAAAGAGGTTTGTTTATTATTTCCGTTTCACTGCTCTTTGAAGTGAGTTTTTCGATCGTTCTTTTCAGTCTTTCCGGATTTACAGGTTTCATAAGGTAATCAAGTGCATTTACTTCAAATGCACGAACTGCATATTCATCATAGGCAGTAACAAATACTATTTTTATTTTCGGATTTATCTGCTCAACTAAAGTGAACCCCGAATCCCCCGGCATTTGTATATCGAGGAAAATTAAATCGGGATTGAGCTTATCTGATAAGGATTTTGCGGTTCTTACGTCTTCAGCTTCACCTACAACATTTATATTATCAAACTCCTTTAACATCGAAATTAAATCTTTTCTTGCAAGCCGCTCATCATCAACTATTATTGCAGTATAATTTTTTTTCATCTTAAACATTTTTTATTTGCAAAGTTACTGCTACCGTATTATTTTCTTCCGAAATATCAAAATTGCAATTTTTTCCAAAAGCATTTTCAAGCCTCATCTTTACATTCTCTATTCCTGTCCCTGTCCCCCTGTCAATCGAATTAACGCCTGAATTACAATCAATCCATTTTCCCGTGTTAATTACTTTTACAAGAAAATATTCTTTGTCTATTTTTGCATTTATCCAAACCTTAAGCGGAAGCGTGCTTGTTTTCATTCCGTATTTTACGGCATTTTCTACAAGCGGGTAGATAAGAAAACTTAGAATCTGAAATTTTTCTGTTTCGGGTTGTATATTCATAAATACTTCAAGCTTCTCCTCGTATCTGATTTTCTGAATTTCCACATAATGCTTTATAGCTTCCAGCTCATCTGCAAAATCCACCATTGAATTATTCTTGCTTACCAGAGAATACCTGAGGAATTCCGACAACTCCGTAATTACTTGTTTTGCTTTTTCTTTGTCTTCTTCGACCAAAGCCCTTACTGTATTCAGTGCATTAAAAAGAAAATGCGGATTCAGCTGGTATCTTAACATCTGAAGCTGTGCTTTTTGCGCAAGTAAATCGGCTTTAGCAGTTCGCTCTTTTTCAATAACCAAATCATTCCATAGCCTTATTACATAATAAAACCCGCTCCAGGCAACAAAAACCGGCACCCTAAGCGCGACTATATCTGCTTCTACTGCTGCTAATTTTAGGTTAAAAAAAACCGGGTCTCTTGTTACTAAGTATGTAATTGTAATATCCAAAAAATACCAGATGTGAGAAGCAATAATTGATATAATTACAATAAACAGAAAAGAATAAATAATCGGACGTTGTTTTTTATAAACTCTTATGTAGAAGAGTCTCAGAATCAGTGAAATTCCAAAAGCCGAAGCATAAGTTATTGCGACACTATATATTATTTTTATGTCAGTAATATAATTAGGATAACAAGACAGCAGTATGGTAATATATAATAATAACCACCCTGAAATATTTAATATCCAGAATAACCGTTTAAATTTAATCAAATTAATATAGTTTGATGTTAAAATTAATCAAAAAAATCACAAATAATTATTCATTTCTTTAAACGGTAATATTTATCTGTAAGCGGTTGTCATAAAACACTTTACCATTTAAAGAAAAATATTACCGTTTNNAATTATTTTTGTTATGTACATTCCTTAAAAAGTAAAATTTTTAAAAAATGAAAAAATCATACTTATTTGTTATTCGTTTCATCATTATTCTTTTATTTATCGGATTAACGAGCGAAATAAAAACTCAGTTACATTTAAAAATCAATTCCGATACCATCGTATCCGATTACGACGGAAATATTTATCATACCATAACAATAGGTAGTCAGGTGTGGCTAAAAGAAAACCTGAAGTCATTACACTATTCCGATGGTACTGTAATCAATGGTGTATTGTCATACAATAATAGTGATTCGCTTGCCAATATATACGGAAGACTTTACACATGGAATGCAACTATGNNGGAGTTTGCCCCACCGGATATCACGTACCTACTGACAGCGAATGGAATGTCCTGAGTATATTTCTTGGAGGAAACAGCATAGCAGGCGGGAAGCTGAAAGAAACTGATACGGTACACTGGTACTCTCCAAATTTGGGAGCAACAAATTCATCGGGATTTACAGCCCTTGGAGGAGGCGAATGGGAAAATGGCAATTTCCAGTTCATAAAAATGTCCGGTGTATTCTGGAGTTCCACTCAAGCAAATTCCACACAGGCAGTATACAGGTACATGTTGTACAATTCAAGTTCCTTAACTCCTTACACCTGGTACAAAAGTCTTTATTATTCAGTCCGCTGTATAAAAGATAATCCTACTCCAATAAATTTATTGAACGGACCAAATGATATTGTATTTGATTTAAAATATA
>PMIW01000180.1 GCA_003158365.1 Ignavibacteriota bacterium
ATATAAATTCGACCCGCTGTTCAATATTATTTTACTGCTGGTAAGCATCACGGCAAACTACCTGCTGATACCGGTTTTCGGCGGAGTAGGTGCGGCACTTGCGGCTATAGCATCTTTCTTTGCATTCAATTTTATCAAATGGCTTTTCCTTGTAATCAATTTCAAAATGCAGCCTCTCGGCTATATGCAGTTATTGGTTATTGGCATCGCAGTTATTACGTATTTCGCGGGAAATGCAATACCTGTAATGAGCAATGTTTTTGTAGATGCAATTGTTAGAAGCGGAATAGTAATTCTGATTTATGCAGGGTTGACATTACTCCTTAAAGTCTCCCCTGACCTGAATGAAAGATTTACGGTTTATAAAAATATTTTATTGCGGCATCACTGATTACACTGATTTCGTTGAACGCACTGAAAAAAAAAGACATAAATGAAATTTATGTCTTTTTTTTAAAATCCGTGTAATCAGTTTAATCAGCGAAATCAGTGATTACTTTAGCAAGACCATTCTTTTTGTTTCCGTATATTTATCGCTTACGAATCTTATGAAATAAATTCCGCTGTTATATTTCGATGCATTCCAGGTATATTCGTACGTGCCCGCCGGAAGCTCTTTATTCACAAGTGTTTCAACCGTTCTGCCGAGCGCATCGTAAACAATAAGTTTAGCAGGTGTAGATTTCGGAATATCGAATTTTACCTTCGTCGCAGGGTTGAACGGGTTCGGGTAATTAGAATAAAGTTTGTAGTCAGAAGGGGCAATTCCATTTGTTTGAGAAATTCCTGTAACCAAAACAGTAAACTGCCATACTGACGACCAGGGACTGGATCCCATAACGTTTGAAGCTTTTACTCTCCAGAAATAAGTTAAGAAATTCTGAAGCTTTCCATTTGGAACAATATATTGTGTCGGTATTACAGTTGCGGAATCAGTAATAACTCCAAAATTAGCTAACGTAGAAACCTGAATAGTATAATTATTTGCAATTGCCATAGTATCCCAATCTAATGTAGGGGTAATAGATGTACCTACATATCCATTAGATGGCGACAATAAAACAGGAGCTAGTAAATCAATCTGTGTTGAAAAATTCCAAACTACAGACCAGGGACTTGAACCACTTATGTTTGAAGCTTTTACTCTCCAGAAATATGTCAAAGCAATATTAAGTTTTCCGCTTGGTACATTGTAATTTGTATTAGTTACAGTTGATGAATCAACTATAGTATTAAAATTTGGTGAAGTTGAAATTTCAATATGGTAACTTGTAGCATTCGTTGAAGAATACCATTGCATATTAGGAGTTAAAGAAATATTTGATGAATTATTTGCAGGTGACATTAATTGAGGTGCTAAAGGTATTGGATACCCGATACCTCCATCAGTTGTTTTTATAATTGTTCCATTATATCCAGATGACCAGCCTGTAAGATTATTAATAAAGTATATCCAATGTAATTCAGAAGTAACTGGTGTAGTTTGGCTTACCCAATTGATACCTGAATTTGTAGATTTAATAACAGATCCGTTCCCTCCTGAAATATATCCAATACTTGCAGATGGAAAATTGGCAGATACGAGATAATTTGATGTTCCGCTGCTTTGTGCTACCCAATATGCTCCCCCATTAGTTGTTTTAAATACCGTACCGTCTGTTGCTGGAACATATGCTGTATTTGCATCTGTAACGGCTAATTTTCCTAAATTATTAAAAATTCCTGATACTAAACTTTCCCATGTTGTACCACCATTGGTTGTTTTTAATATTCGACTTAAATCACCTGTTACATAACCGGTTTGGGAATTAATAAATTTAACGGATAAAAGGTTTACTGAAACACCAGAATTTTGCACTACCCAATTTGTACCGCCATTACTAGTTTTAACAATCACACCCGAATATCCCACTGCATAGCCCGTTTGTGCATCTACAAAATTAGTTAACATCAATAATGTAGATGTATTACTCAACTGTATTTGCCAACTTACTCCTGAATTAGTAGTTTTTATAATTGTACCCTCTGAGCCAACAAGCCATCCGGTATTAACATCTACAAAAAAAATCGAAGAATAACTCGCGGAAACAGGTGATGAAAGAAAAATCCAATTTGTACCGCCATTTGTTGTTTTGAGAATAGTTGAACTCCAACCACTTGCAAATCCTGTGGATTCATTAGGAAATGCTATTGATGAAATAAAAGTGGATGTTCCTGTATACTGTAAAACCCATCCTCCGTAAGAACTTGTAGAAATAAAAACAACAAACAAAATCAATAATTTTAATATTATTGTTTTCATTTTTGTAAAATTTTATTTTATATAAGTATTTTTAGTTCTATTTAAAATCCTCAGTACATATTTAATAACATTTATTGTCATATTCAAGATATTTTTAAATCACAATAAGTCGACAATTTCTGGGGCTAAATTATTATAATATATAAACTTAACTACAATAATTGAAATTAAGAAAAATTTTAGAATAGAACATTTTTTATAATAAAGCTACATTTATCAAAATTATTCACTTAAATATATGGGTATCAAAGATTTAATTCCATTAGAAAAAAGAAGGAAATTGGCAGATGTATATAACAATTCAATGCATGGATTTTCAAATAAATCATATTCACAAGAAGGTGAAGATATGATTTTAAAAAGAATATTCGATAAAGTCAGGAAAGGTTTTTACATAGATATAGGTGCTTATCATCCTAAAAAATATTCAAACACGTATTATTTTTATCAACTGGGGTGGACAGGAATAAATATAGATGCGATGCCGGGAAGCATGAAAAAATTTAAAGGTATCAGACCGAAAGATATTAATATAGAAATACCTGTATCTTCAAAAAAACAGGTTTTGACTTATTACGCATTCAATGAACCTGCTTTAAATAGCTTCAATAAAGAATTATCTTATGAGAGAAACGGAAAAGATGGTTATAAAATTATATTTGAAAAAGAGATTGAAACATTAACTTTATCGGAAATTCTTGATAAAAATATGCCTTCATCAGTAAATGAAATTAATTTTATGTCAATTGATGTGGAAACATTGGATTTTGATGTTTTGAAATCGAACAACTGGGAAAAATACAAACCCTTAATAGTATTAATTGAAGATTTAAATTTTAAAATCAATAATCTATCAAAATCGGATATTTACAATTTCTTAAAACAATATAATTACGATTTTTTTGCTAAAACTGTTAATACTCATTTTTTCAAAAGGAACGATTTTATTGTTGGAGAAGAATAATTGAACACCACTTTTCACACGCCAATACTCTTTTTGATATTCAACCGTCCGGATACGACCGAAAAGGTTTTTGAAATTATAAGGAAGATAAAACCCGAAAAACTCTTCGTATCGGCAGACGGTCCGCGTGCAAATAAACCCGGCGAGAAAGAAAAATGCGAAGCGACGAGAAAGATTATCGAACAGGTTGACTGGGACTGCAAGGTGTATAAGAATTTCAGCGATGAAAATCTCGGGTGCAAGAAAGGCGTCGTGAAAGGCATTAACTGGTTCTTTGAAAATGTTGAAGAAGGCATTATAATAGAAGATGACTGCATACTCGAGGATTCGTTTTTCACATTTGCCCGGGAAATGCTCGGAAAATACAGGCACGACGAGCGCATAATGCATATCGGAGCGGCGAACTTCCAGGACGGAAAAAAAAGAGGAGAAGAGAGTTATTACTTTTCGAAATTCTGCCACGTGTGGGGCTGGGCAACCTGGCGCAGAGCATGGCAGCACTATGATGTGCAGATAAAAAGTTTCGGGGAATTCAAATCCGAAGAAAAGATTAAAAATATACTTCCCGACAAAAAAATGCAGCAACACTGGCTGAAACTTTTCCGGACGGTTTATGATAACAGGCTCGATACGTGGGATTTCCAGTGGGTTTATACGGTATGGGAGCAGAAAGGACTGAGCATTATTCCTAATGTAAACCTTGTATCGAATATAGGTTTCGGCGAGGAAGCAACGCACACAAAGGATTCCGCTCACGTGCTTGCGGAAAATGTACACGGGAAACTTTCGGAGATAATTCATCCGAAAGAAGTCGCGCAAAACACCGAAGCGGACAGGTACACTTTTTACCATAAAATATACCGGAGCAAGTGGAAGAAGATAAAGAGCAGAATATTCAGATAAGAGCTTTTACCGCAAAGGACGCTAAGCCCGCTACGGCGGGACGCAAAGGTGCGCTAAGGAGAGCAAGAATAAACACGTATTAATATAAATGATTTCCTTTGCGTACTTAGCGGTGTACTTTGCGGCCTTTGCGGTTAAAAAATTTAATATGAAGATACTTTACGATTACGAAATATTCCTGATTCAAAAATACGGCGGGGCGACGAGGTATTTCTATGAAATAATTTCAAGGCTCGTGCAGATGGATGAGGCTGAGATTATTTTGTACATGGGGCGGCATATAAACAAATACGAGCTCGAAAAATTCAAAGATAAATACCTGAAGTTTTCGGGAAAGAGAATCGGGCACATTCCAAAGACAAAAAGATTATCGACAATAGTTCAGAAACCGATGTTTGAAAAATTCAGAAGTAAAAATGATTACGATATTTTCCATCACACATATTATGCGGATTACAAAAAGAAAAAAGGAACAAAGGATATAATTACCGTTCACGATTTCACTCACGAGAAATTTCCNNTTCCCGAAGAAAAATTGCGGGTGATTTATCACGGGAATTCGTTAAATTACGACGTAAAAGAGGAAGCAATTTTTAAAAACCCGTACCTGCTTTATGTAGGTGACAGGCGGGCATACAAGAATTTTAATCTGATGCTTTCTGCTTTTAGTAAATCCGGTTTACTGAAAAATAATTTCAGTCTTATATGTTTCGGCGGAGGCGAATTGAAGAAAAATAAAACTGAACTGATAAAAAACTACGGACTGAGCGGGAAAGTTTTTCAGACTGAGGGAAGCGACCGCGAACTGGCAAATGCCTATAAGTATGCGGGAGCATTTATTTACCCTTCGCTGTATGAGGGGTTTGGGATTCCATTGCTGGAAGCAATGCATTACGGATGCCCGATTGTGGCAAGCGATTCGAGCTGCTTCCCGGAAATAGCGGGAGATGCAGCAGTGTATTTTAATCCCGAAAGTGAAGAGGATTTGATTATGAAAACAGAGAAAGTTATAAACGATGAGGATTTTAGAAAAAAACTGGTAAATAACGGATACGAAAGAGAAAAATTGTTTGGATGGGATAAGTGCGCAAGCGAAACTCTAAGCTTCTATAAAGAAATTTTAAATGGAAATAAACAATAAAAATAGAATTCCGAAAGTAAGCATTATCACTGTTATCTATAACAACAAAGATAATTTTGTTAAAACTTTAAACAGTGTTAAGGCGCAGAAGTATTCCAGCATCGAATATTTAATCGTTGACGGAGGCTCGACTGACGGGACGCTTGACATAATAAAAGAAAATGAAGGACTGATTAATAAGTGGATTTCCGAAAAAGACAGAGGCATTTACGATGCAATGAATAAGGGAATCGGGCTTGCGACAGGTGACTATATATGGTTTCTGAACGGCGGTGATATGATTTATTCCGACGAAACTTTATATGAAATTCTTTCCAAAAATCAAAACGCAGATGTATATTACGGCGACACCGAGCTTGTCGATGATGATGGGAAAAGCTACGGGAAAAGAAAGCTCAAGACTCCGCCGAAGCACCTGAGTTGGAAAAGCATGATTGACGGCATGGTCGTAACTCACCAGTCGCTTATAATAAAAAAAGATATTGTGTTCAATTACAACCTGAAATACAAACACTGCGCTGATATTGACTGGACGATAAGAATTTTAAAGAACAGCGAAACAATAATCAACACGCACAAGACAATATCAAAATTCCTGCTTGGGGGTTATTCGAGAAAAAACACAATCAGCTCGCTTTTCGAAAGAATAAAAATTTTATCGAAGTACTTTAATATATTTTATGTGTTGATTAATCATATTAAATTAGCTTTTAAATTCATTATACATATTATTAAATACAGGAAGATTTTATAATGCCCGACTTAAAATTAATAAAAATAAAATCCGAAATGTTCTCGAGGAAAATCGGGAATAAACTCGGAGTAGACATTAAGATGACCGATGAAGAAGTGCTGATGAAGCAGTTGAAGTATAATAAAATCGATTTGATTCTGGATATAGGTGCAAACACGGGACAGTTTTCAAATATGATTTTTAAGCTGGGATATAAAGGCAGGATAGTTTCTTTCGAGCCTCTTTCATCCGCGTATACGTTGCTTAAAAAGAAAAGCGGTAAGTTCAAAAACTGGGAAATAGCAGAGCAGTGCGCAATCGGCGATGAAGACGGAGAAATTGAAATTAACATTTCGAAAAATTCCATAAGCAGTTCCATACTTAAAATAATGAAAGAGCACGTATCCGCAGCCCCCGACTCGGAATATATAGGAAGCGAAAAAGTAAAAGTTTATAAACTCGATACAATTGCTGACAAATATTCTAAAGGTACAAAAAACATTTTTATAAAAATAGACACGCAGGGTTTCGAAGAGAAGATACTGAACGGTGCAAATAATTTTTTAAAAAAGGCAAAAGGCTTGCTGATAGAGACTTCACTTGTACCGCTTTATGAAGGACAGGCATTATTCCCGCAGATATTTGACAGAATTACAAAGCAGGGGTTCGAACTTTACGGTGTCCAGCCTGCATTTATTAATAAAGATACGGGCAGGATGCTTCAGATAGATGCGATATTTTTCAGGGGGTAATATTTTTTTCCGGCTTACCGCTATTCAATAATACTGCCGCAAGAGAAAAGAGTAAAATAAATTCCGCCGCAATAAACCTGCTTTTAAAAAGCTCACTTATTATTTTAATATCTTTTGTCAGTAATAAATTATCCGGGAGTGATAAAAGCAGATATCCTATAATTAAAAACGACAGAACAACATATCTTTTTTCTTTAAATAATCCCGGAATAATTTCTACCAAAATAAACACAAGCGGTGTAAGCCACACAAGGTTCATCACCCACGTATAGGGACTTGAAAGAGTTATAATAATCAATATAATCTGCCAGTAAATAAGAGGGTGAAAATTTAAATCCGGAGATATTTTTTTCCTGTAAAGATAAATCAGCACAAGAAAAACACCAAATACAAAAAATGAAAGTACTGAATTGGAGAATATTTTCGGCAGGCTGACTTCCAGCATCCTTATGAAAGATGCTTTTGAGTTAAAGCTGATTGATTCGGTAAGATAAAGCCTTCCGTCTATTATGGATATCGAAGTCGGAGTCATCGGAAAATATGCCTGCAGTATCCATGCAGGTATCTGCATATCCGCTGAGCCGCCGCTGCCGTACTTTGCTATTCGCGGAGCTTCTTTTGTTACGTAATCGTACGATAAATTTTTCCCGCTGATAAAAAAGGTTAATATTACGAGNNGCTATCCCGAAAAAAACACCCGAAAGAAATTCGTTTTTTGCGTTTTTAAATAAAAAAGTAAAACCTATTAAAATGAAAAGCAGCGTGATGCAGTCTATCTGTCCCCTTTCGAGCAAGGCAAGGAAAGGGAAAAAATTCAATGCGAGAATCCCGGAAATTAATATCTTATTTGTTTTTATATAAATCTCATCCTTATTGTTTCTGAAAAAAATAAAAACAAGAAGTGAGAAACAGATAAGGTAGCAAAGCAGGTTAAAGAAATTCCAGATATATTTTGCATTTATATACGGAAGCATTGCAAGGGGCTGAAATAAATTCGCGACAAGCGGGGGGTAAAGGAAGCGGCTGTGTTTCAGCGTGGCAACGCCGTCCCACATTTCCCATTTTGTAAGTATGTAGTTTACATACGGGTTCAAATCATTATTAAGACTTTTACCGGCGGTATAATACGCGGTGAAATCCATCTGCAGGCTCTGCTCCGAAAAAAGTACCGTGTAATGCACAATGCGGTAAAGGGATATGAGCAAAATTAAAGAAAGTATAACCGTGAGTAATATTTTTTTTACATTATACTTCATCTGTACATCAGGTAAAATTCGGATGCCCAGACTCCAAGCAGAAAAAGATTAAATCCGATTGCAGTTATTTTTTTAGTAAGTGATAGTTCGTACCATAAATTCTTCCCGTCCATCAGCAATTTCGCCGTACCCAAAACAAAAAAAGGTATCAGGACATAGTGATAGCGTGCAAGCGCAACAAACATGAAGAAAGTTATCATCCACGTGATAATAAATCCATATAAAAAGAATTTCTTTTTCTTAAATGCCAGCAATCCCCACCCGCCCATCATCATAATAGCGAAATAAGGAATGTTTACGAGAGCAATCCAAAAGGGACTAATAGATTTATAAACATCCGTCGATGTTTTCCCTCCCGAGTCTCCGCTGTTAAAATACAAAAGAATTAATCTTTCGCTTGAAAAAAGATAACCTATTTTTTTGAACCCGGTAATTATGAATTTATGCGGATTGTGAATTGCATATTCAATTCCCTCTTTGTAAAAAGCCTTATCTCTTGCGACTTCATCTGTAATATTGAAAAGCGGATTAGATTCTTCGATTTTATAATACCACGTTCCTGTTGCGTCGGGATTGCTTCCGGACCAAAACGTGAATCCGCCCTGAGTTGCAATTGTGAAAGTGTCTATTACCATTTTATTCC
Organism: Ignavibacteriota bacterium; assembly: GCA_003158365.1. Taxonomy (GTDB): domain Bacteria; phylum Bacteroidota; class Ignavibacteria; order Tepidaquicellales; family Tepidaquicellaceae; genus FEN-1279. The sequence continues at coordinate 8,695 of PMIW01000180.1, forward strand.
TGATAAGCCACGGAGCAATTACAACCGCAAGTCCAAGCATAAATAGGAATGAATATTGAATAACCCTCTTCGTTCTTTTGATTTTGAAACCTTCAAAAAGCTGCCGTCTGTTTTTATAAATATAAATCAGCATCAGGAATACCGAAAGTGAAAATGAAGAGCGGATTAGCACGGCATATCCCCAGATTAATCCTATAAAAAATATCTTATTATTTATTTCTTCGCTTAAGCAGTAATACAGAATTATAATCGCAAGCATTCCGAAAACAGGCTCGGTAAGAATTGTCTGAGTGAACAAAACATTCGACGGTAGAAATGTAAAAATTGCAAGAGCAATCAAAGAATATTTTTCATCAAAAAATTTCAGGCAGATTAAAAAGAAAAATATACCGGTAATAACTTCAAGAAAAGAATTTACCAATCTAATACCTGTCTGTTCCGTGCCGAAGACTTTATACACGCCTGCAAGGAAAAGCGGATATCCGCAGGAAAAATTTGCTGTCGGCTTGCCGGGTTCGAATGCATATTCGCCGAACTTCTCTATATTCACGGCAATCCTGTGATAGTCGAGGCTGTCGGAACGTATTTCCGCAGGAAGAGTAAAAACAAGAAATATTTTTATCAATAACGCAGAAAGGAGAATTAAATAAAAATATTTTTTATGTGTGGATGAAAGATTTTTAAAATTTACCATATAATTTTTCTTATTTCCGTTACAAAGTAGGGCTTTGTAACGGGGAATATAGCTATTATTGTTTTTCCGCTAAAACTATAACACCCGTACCCTCTTTATTTTCGGATTTTAAATCCAGCCACATTAATATTAATACAAGCCAGAGTGTAAACAGATAATAAAAAGGTAAAATTAAAATTAATATTTTCGAAGCACCTGCAATCAAGATAGGATATTTAATACCAAGCCGCCACGAAATTGTACCGAATTTTCCGTATGAATATCTGAAGTCAGTCACTTTCAGTCCGGCTCTCTCCATTTTTTCCGTTATATCTTTTTTGGAATAACCGACCCGTGCGTGCTCTTCTATAAAGCTTTCATCGTCGTGGTCGTGTGCGTCACTGCCGCCTAAATCGGAAGGTGTGTTGACGAGCAGCCTGCCGCCTTTTTTCAGTGCATTGGCAAAATTTTTAAAAACGAGCTCATCCTCGACAATATGCTCCATAACATCGACGGACAAGATAAAATCGAACCTGTCCTTATAGTCTATTTTTGTTAAATCAGCAATTTCAAATTCAGCCCTGTCGATTTTGCATTTGGAAAAAAAGTATTTGCAGTCTTCAACCTGTTCATCCTTCACATCAACGGCAAAAATACTTGCATCACGAAAATGCTTTGTTAGAAAATAAGTATACTGTCCGAAGCCCATACCTGCATCGAATATATCCATCCTGCCCGTATTTGTTATCTTTTCTTTAACTTCTTTCCTGACATGCCAGGAACGCAGGAACATCAAATCGAGAATCCAATAAAATATTTTTCTCAAAAAAACATTTCTTGATACCAAATTTCCAAAAGTCCTTTTTACAGGGTCATACTTCATAACTTACAAAATATAATTTTAGTTTTTGAAACACTTTATTCAATCTCCGTTAATTCGTAAATGGTAAAACGTGAGATGTATTATTCGCACTTACATTTTACTTTTTGCTCTTTATTTCCGCTAAATCCAAAATATTCCGAACGAAAACCTCCCACGAATATTTCAACTTTTCTGTTTTTATATTTTCCGAGAATTTCTCTTCGAGATTATAATTATAAAATCTCTTCACTGCACCGGATATATCGTTAACATTTCCGGGCCGGATAATGATTCCTGTTTTTTCGGCAATAACAACTTCTGACAGCCCGCCTACATCGGTTACGATAACAGGTTTATCATAATAATATGCAATCTGAACTATTCCGCTCTGCGTGGCATCAGAATAAGGAAGCACAAGGCAATCACAGGCAGAAAAGAAATACCTCACCCGTTCATCGGGCATAAAATCGGACAGCAATACAATATTTTCATCAAGTCCCGATTCTTTTATCTTTTCCCTGTAAGGTTTCTCATCATCATAAAATTCACCCGCAACTAAAAGCTTTACATCCCTGCCAAGTTCTCTCATCGCATCAATCAGGTACATCAGTCCTTTATATTTTCTTATATATCCGAAAAACAAAATTACTTTATCCGAATCAAACTTCACATTATAATTTTCTTCAATGAATTTCCTTGCTTCCTGCTTCCCGAGTTTCTCTCCGAAAATATTATAAAGCGGGTGCGGGGAAAGCCTGTACGGCTTATTTTTTTTATTGAACTTTTGTAAATCCTTTTCAACAGTTTTCGACTGTACAATAAAATAATTTACAATTGAAAAAACAAGCTTTGTAAAAAACTTATCTCCGATTCTTTTTTCGTGCGGTATCACATTATCGCAGATGAAAAGGACTTTTGTTTTTCTGAACATCTTTACAAAAAAAGAAATGGTAAAGAAACACGGAGCAAAAAACGGTAACCAATATTTATATATAAGCAGGTCAGGGTTTTCTTTTCTGATTTTTAATGCCGTGAAGAACCAGTTAAAAGGATTTATCGAATCAACGGAAATTATATTTTTATTTTCCGGAATTTTAAATGCGGGTTCGCCTGTTTCGAACTGTGTTTTACCGGGAAACAGGAATTCGGGGTACTGCCTTTTGAACGAAAATACCTTTACGTCATTATCTTTGGAAAGGTATTTGTACAATATAGAGTTATACTGCGCAATTCCTCCCCTCATCGGGAACGCTGTACCTATAATCACAATCTTCATCAGCTTTACTGTAATAATTTAACGGCAGAGTTAAAAACGTCTTCCGGAAAAAGAAAATCCATGCAGTTATATTCCGGGTTAATGCACTTCGGACTGAAATAGCATTTGCATTCCTTGTGCGGCTGAATAATTTCACCGTTTCCGTACAATTCGTATTCGCCCGGATTAAAAATATTATTTATAAGCAGGAGTTTCTTTTTTAATCCAATTGCAATATGCATTGTCATTGTAACCTGCGTAATAACCAGTTCGCATTTATTCACAAGATTCAGAAAGGTCTTCAACGGAAAATTACCGAAGTATTTTGCCTTCGTGCTCTCCTCATAAAATCTGTTTTTCAAGTCTTCCTGTGCTCCTCCGAGCAGTATGACTTCAAATCCTTTATCGGTTAACCTGTGGATTAAATTAATCCAGTTATCGTCGCTCCACAGGCGTGATGTCCACCTTTCACCGCAGCCCGTATTCAACCCGATTACTTTTTTACCGGAATCTATATCCCATTTTCCTTCGTAATGTTCATCGAGCTCGAGAATATATTTTTCTTTATTGAATTTATGTCCGCAGATTTCAAAAATTTCATCGAGATAACTTTTATTATTTTCTTTAGATAAATTATCGAATACTCCCGTCAAATATTTATGCTCTGCATGTTCATTTACGGGATAGCATAAACCTTCTTTGATTGTATATCCGAATTTTTTCTTTGCCTTCAGATTATTCATAAGGCTTATTGCTTCGCGGTCCTTGTCGAGATTTATAACTATTTCGAATTCAACTTCCTGCAGGTACATTACATTCTGAAAATTACATTTTAATACCACATCCGCACTCACAACCGAATTTACGGGTACAAGGTCGGGAGTATAGGTCAGCCAGAATATTTTTGCATTCGGGTATTGATTCTTCAGAGGGTATAAAAGCGGAGTTGTCCGAATCACATCACCCGCCGCACCAAGCTTTATAATAAGTATGTTAGAGTCAGTCTTCTTATAAAACCCGCAGTTATCACACATTACCCCAATCTGCTTATTGGGTTTGCAGGGAATATCACCCCTGAAATGCCTGCAATCGGTTTTTAAATCCGATAAATTGAACATAAATTGTTAAAAATGTAATAATTCTGTAAAAGTTTTTAAATATAGAATTATTAAGATTTAAAAGTAATTCATTAAATAAAAGAAAGTTAATAATTTAAATTATAACACAAGTAATTTGTACGAAATGCTTTGTTTAAGGAACGTTAATATGGTAAAAAGCAGTAATATATAATAGAATGGCGTTCTAAAAACTTGCTAAATTTATCCAAAATCTTTATTTTACAAAAAGGAGAGAAAATGACGACTTTAAAAAAATTACTGGTCGAAAAAAAGTTCTATTTTGTCAGGACCGGGACGACCATATTCGATGTGGCAAAATATATGGACGAATATAATATTGGCGCCGTACCTGTTCTCGACGACGAAAGAAAACTTAAAGGAATTTTTTCCGAAAGAGACCTGATGAGAAGATGCATTGCAAAAGAAATTGACATGAAAAACACGAAAGTTGATGAAGTGATGTCCAGACATGTAATTGTGATTGAATCGCACGACACTCCCGAATACTGCATGCAGATTCTCAAGCAGGAAAACATACGCCATATGCCTGTAATAGAAGACAACAAATTAATAGGAATTATTTCTATGCGGGATTTGCTTCTCTACGATATGAAACTGAAAGAAGAGAAGATTGAAATGCTAAATACGTATATTCAGTACTACGGGTGAAATTAAAAATAATTTATGACCAGAAGAATTGTATTATTAACCAATGACGATAATTTTAAAAGTTTTGTAACCATATCTGCGCTGACATTAACAAAGCTGAATTACCAGATTGACATTTCATCCGACATCAGTCAGGATGCAGATTTAATAATAATAGATTTCGACAGTTCGGAAAATTTAGATTTGCTTAAGTCCCTCAGGCAAGACCCCCGTTATGAGAACAGGAAGATTTTCGGAGTGATAACCGACTTTAAAAATAAATCCGATGAAATTTTTAAATCAGGGTGCGACTCGCTTATGTCCAAAAAAGAATTCGAAAGAGCGGGAAATAATATTCTTATGTATTAGAGTATATAGAGTCTGTAGAGTCTTTTGAGTCCGTAGAGTAAGAGCATAAAATATTGAAAAACCGCTGCCAATCAGGGATTGGGAACGCGGATATTTTAAACTATTTAGTACGAATTTTCTTATCTTATATCTTTTCCTCTAAGAACTCAAAAGACTTCATAGACTCTACAGACTAAATCAGTCCATCATTTCGAGATAATCTTCGGCATCTTTTGCTGCCATGCAGCCCGTACCTGCGGCTGTGATTGCCTGCCTGTAGTGTGAATCCTGTGCGTCGCCGCAGGCGAACACTCCGTTAATGTTTGTCTTTGTAGATGATTTTTCGGTGATTATATAACCGGCAGGGTCCAGTTCAAGTATACCTCTAAAAATATTTGTATTCGGGTCATGACCGATGGCTATGAAAACTCCTTCGCATTCGTGCTCTTTATATTCATTTGTCTTTACGTTTTTCAATAATACACTTGTAACCATTTTTCTGCCTTCGCCTTCTTTTCCGCAAATCTCTTCAATAACGGAATTTAAAGCGAATTTTATTTTTGGATGCCTCTTTACCCTGTCGAGCATTGCAGGTGATGCGCGGAATCCTTCACGCCTGTGAATAAGCGTAACTTCGGAACAGATATTTGCAAGGTAAGACGCTTCTTCCATTGCGGTATCACCCCCGCCCACTACCACGACTTTCTGATTCCTGAAGAAGAATCCGTCACAGGTTGCACAGGCAGAAACTCCCGAACCCATATAATGCTTTTCCGATGGCAGACCGAGATAACGGGCAGAAGCACCTGTGGCTATGATAACCGTATCTGCAGTATATTTGGAATTATCATCCGAAAATAATTCAAAAGGTTTTTTTGAAAAATCAACTTTAATGATAGTTTTATAAATTGTAGTAGAGCCGACTCTCTGAGCCTGTTTCCTCATTGTATCCATTAATACAGGACCCGATATCCCATGCTCGAAGCCGGGGTAATTTTCTATATCTGTTGTAATCATGAGCTGTCCGCCGGGCTGGGAGCCTTCAAAAATTACAGGTTCAAGATTTGCTCTTGCAGCATAAATACCTGCCGTGAATCCAGCAGGACCGGAACCAATAATTAAAACTTTGTAATGATTTTGTGCGTCTGACATATGTTAAATTTATTTAAATTAATTTAATAATTCTTTTTACAGATAAAAATTTATTTTCTCTTTTAAAAACTGGTTATCGGGATTTAATTCGAGAGCTTTCCCCCAGTATTTTTTTGCATTTTTTATATCTTTCATTGCCGCGCAAATATCACCGAGATGCTCAAGCAATACCGCGCTCGAACCGCTGATGGTCACTGCTTTTTCAAGGTATTTTTTTGCTTCCTCGTACCTTTTGAGTTTATAAAAAACCCATCCGTATGTATCCAGATACGATGCGCTGTTTGGTTCTTTGTCGACTGCAGTTTTTGCCATTTCGAGAGCTTTTTCCAAATTTGCTCCGCGTACAGCAAGGTTATAAGCATAGTTGTTTAACAAAAGAGCACTGTTTGGGTCGAGATTTAATGCGCGCTCATACATTTCATCCGATTCGGAATATCTTTTCAGACCGTTGTATGACATTGCCAGCGTTGACATAATGGAAATATCGTCCGGAGAAAGAGAAAGAGCTTTTTCCAGATATTTCACAGCTTCGGCTTCCTGTCCTTTTCTTTGCAAAGATAATCCGTAAAAATAATTCATCCTGAAATCATCGGGATACATAGCTATTCCTTTGGAAAGGACGCTGAATGCCTCATCATTTTTACCGATTCTGTAATAAGAAAATCCTATCATCTGGTATGCTTCTTTTAAAGTGTCGGCATAAACAAGGGCCTGCCTGAGTTTAATTATACCCGCAGGAACATCCGAACTTGAAATGTCCAGCTCTCCAAGATAATAATACGGTACCCACTCTGAAGGATAATTTTCATTCAGGTTCTTAAAAATATTTTTTGCAACCTCGATGGAGGATTTATCCTGGGAAATAGTATTAAAATAAAGCTCCCCTATCTGAACTTTTTCTTCGAATTTAAGAGTCTCCTTCCCCAGCAATTTCGAAAAATTCAGAAACCCTTTATCAATCTCATTTCCCTTAAAATACAGCTTAGCAAGTTCGGACTGAATGTTTTTGTCGTCGGGGTTAAGCGCATAATACTCTTCGAAAATTTTCTGTGCATCGGCATCTTTTCCAAGTTTTACATACAATGCCCCGAGCTGCTGAATATATGTTGGGTTATAAGGATCAAGTTTTAAAGCATAGTTTATCACTTCAAGGCATTTTTCGTAATTTTTATACCCGCTGTAAATATCGTACATTCTTCTCAATATTTCCATATCGAATCCGGCTTCGTCAGTAAGTTTTTCATATATCACGATTGCTTTGGCAGGTTGTTTCAGCTCTTCGTAAATACGTGCCAGATTATACAGTCCGTATGTGTAATCGGAATCAATCTCCATAATTTTCTCGTAAATTTCGGCGGCTTTGTCAAGGTTATCCATAGTATAATAAATCCGAGCCTTATGCTCGAGGTAATCAATTTCGCCAGGAGAAAGCTGAAGAGCGTAGTTGATTTCAATAAGAGCATCCTGCAATTTACCCTGCAGGGAATAAATATTTGATATTGCATAATATATTCCGGGAGATTTAAAGTATTTTAGTGCGGTTTTATACTCTTCCAGTGCACCAACGGCATCACCTTTCATTTCTTCTGTTTTTCCGTCTATAAAAAACTGAATTGCCGTAAGCGAGTCCTGAACGCTCTGGGAACGGGTATTTGTATATGCTAAAACTATTAAACATGTAAATATTAAAACTAATTTTTTCACTCGTAAAAATATCATTATTAATAGTAACTCAAAAGTCAAAAGAGGTACTTTAAATTAGAGTTAAAAGTTTTATTTTTATAACTTATATTGGTTGGTTAACGTTCAAATAATAAAAACTTTCATAATTATGAAGTTCAATTTAGAGACTATACTGTTTATCATATTCGGAGTTGCGGCGGTTTTTACCGCAATAATGATGATAACAAGAAGAAGCCCGATTACGAGTGCAATTTATTTAATCATTAACTTCTGCATGGTGTCGGGAATTTATTTATTGCTAAAGGCACAGTTTATTGCAATTATTCAGATTCTTGTATACATGGGCGCAATAATGGTGTTATTCTTATTCGTAATTATGCTTCTGAATCTTAAAGAAGAACGTAAAATATCGGAGAATTTTTCCTATACAAAAATATCAGCAGTACTTTTTTCCGTTGCACTGCTTGGATTACTGTCGATGACTTTTTATTTCAGTTTTGAAAATAAATATAATGAGCTGAACTTAAACGCTGAAAATCTCGGTAAGGCAGAGTTTCTGGGAAAAGAATTATTTACAACCTATTCATTTCCCGTAATCATAACGGGAATATTACTGACAGCTGCTATAGTGGGGGCGGTGGTACTGGCAAAGAAGAAATTCGAATAGATTATTTCAGATTTGTTTTATTTCCTTTGTTATCAACAATCGAAAATTTATTATTCTCAAACCACAAAGCAAACATTTTTCCGTTATCCGTATTAACCTGGTGATCAACGTTAATTAATATAATTTTTTTATTATATAAATATTTAATAGAATCAATTATCGTATGACCAAGTATCATTTTTGAAGCACCGAAAGATAACAGTGTCTTTTCCACTTCTTCCTGAACTTCTTTTTCTTCTGCAATTCCTCTGTACCATACAGGACTTTCCCTGCCAATAAAAATATCCCCGGATATTTCCCCGCTTTGATAAATTCTGTCTATCGTACTTCTAATATTATTATTTATATCTGTTATTGAGTAGACGCCTTTTGGAAAATCTTTGCTGATGCCTGCATGCAGGAATAAATAATCACCGATTTTCTCGATGCTGTTTTTGCTTCTTAACCATTTTCCAAGCTCGGTATTGGGTGCATACCATTTTTTGTAATCTAATTTCAGAGTATCCGCAATTTTGAAATATTTATTACTAACATATTTGTAATTTTCTTTTAAATTCATTAATTCGTGATTACCCAGAATAAAATGAACTTTTCCACCCTGCATTTCCGCTTCACTTTCAAGTTTATATATTAACCACAAACATTCCGTGGCATTATTTCCCCTGTCAAAAAAATCGCCATCCAAAACAAGGTGTCCGTTGCCAAAAATCCAATTCAGATTATCATCCAGTACTCCTGCGCCTGTCAATATCATTTCAAGACCTTTAAAATTTCCGTGTATATCCGAAATTATCAGCATTCTTTCTGGTAATTCATAAATATCTTTTTCGGTTACAACAGTGTCTTTAAGTTTAAAACTGAATTTACGATTAGTTTCATCTATAAAGCAGGAAAGTGTATCTGAGCCAGTAATATATTTTTTTGAAATTACAAAAGATGTGCCTGAAGGGTAAACAGAGTAATTTATAATTTTACCGTCTTCATAAACAATAATCGGACCGTCACTGCCCGATGATGCGCTGTCTTTACCAACTCCGCTGCCTGTTTGATATTTGTATTCCGGAAAAGAATATACATTTTGCTTTACTCCGGAATTAAAAAACAATATGCCGGTTAAAGCGAAAGTAATTATTCCGGGCAAGAAATATTTGAAAAGTTTTTTGATTTTCACTTTACAAAATAAATTATAATACAAAATTAAATAATTTCAAATCCTGTATATTTTTTCAAAACTTCAGGTACAACTATATGTCCGTCTTTTGTCTGGTTGGATTCAAGAATAGAAACCATCAGGCGCGAAGTTGCAAGACCGGAACCGTTTAAAATATGCACTAGTTCTGTTTTTGTCTTTCCGCCTTCCAGAATTTTTTTATATCTTATTTTTGCTCGGCGCGACTGGAAATCCGTGCAGTTGCTGACCGAAGACGCTTCAAGCCATTTATCTTCGGCATAAGACCAGACTTCTATATCGTAGCATTTGCTTGCGGAAAAACCGATATCACCTGTGCAGAGTTCGATTATCCTGTAATGTACTTTAAGTCCGTCGAGAATTCTCCTTGCATCGATAACCATCTTTTCCATTTCCTCGTAGGAATTTTCGGGCTGGCAGAAATTAATAAGTTCAACTTTATTAAACTGGTGTACCCGCAGGAAACCTTTTGTGTCTTTTCCGTAGCTTCCCGCTTCCCGCCTGAAGCAATTCGTGAAGCCGCAATATTTAAGCGGGAGTTCATCCTGTTTGAAAATTTCATCGCGGTGTATATTTATAATCGGGACTTCCGCAGTCGGGATTGCGAATAAATCGTCGGGTACTGTGCGGTACATATCCTCTTCGAATTTCGGGACTTTCTCTGCCGCTTCCATGGATGCGCGATTAACCAGTATAGGGGGCAATATTTCTTTATACCCGTTTGCAATGTGAGTATCGAGCATATAGTTTATCAAAGCTCTCTCTATGGTTGCGCCTTTTCCTTTATACAATGGAAATCCGCTTCCGGATATTTTTGTACCCCTCTCAAAATCAAGTATGTCGAGCATTTTGCCGAGTTCTACGTGGTCTTTTACTTTAAAATCAAAATGTAATTTTTCACCGCACACAATTTTTTCCACATTATCGTCCGCAGATTTACCGAAAGGAACTTTGTCGTCGGGCAGAGCAGGCAAATAATATAATTCCTTTTCAATCTCTTCGTCAACTTTGCGGAGTTCTTCGTCGTAAGATTTAATTTCATCGGAAACTTTTTTCATCTCTGCAATTTTCCCGTCTGCATTTTCCTTGTTTCTTTTCATAATGCCGATTTCATCGGAAACCTTATTCCTCTTTTCTTTAAGCACTTCTGCCTTTTTTATTATTTCGAGACGCTTCCCGTCAATTTCCTGAAGCTTCAGTATAATTGAATCGTCTTCATTTCTGTCTTTCAGTTTTTTCCTGACATATTCAGGATTCTCGCGTATTAATTTTATATCAAGCATATTCTTTTATTTATTATTTTTCTTTTCGTTCAAAGAGCATTAATGCTCTTATGCTAACTACTTACTACTTTCTACTAACTACTGCTCTTAGTATCCCAGTTGGTATTTCAAATATCTTAAACCTTCGATTGTATCCATTGGCTTAAAGCCGAGTTCGGATTCCGCCTTCAGAGTTATCAGACCGGAGTTCAATGGTCTTGGTGCAGGCTGGTTTAAATCCTTCGTCTTGATTTTTTTTACAAGTTTTTTATCAAAGTTAAATACATCGCATAATTTCATAGTGAATTCATATCTTGATTCTATATCCCTGCCTGCAATATTATAAACTCCCCTGCAGTTTTTTTCGATCAGTTTCAGCAAACCGTAAGCAAGGTCATCCGCAATAGTGCTGTTGCCGATCATATCATCAACTATATTTATCGGCTCTTTACTTTTCAGTTTTTCAATCATCCACAAGGCAAAATTCGGTTTCACGTTAATACCAAGCCCGTAAAGCACCATGGTTCTTATGATTGCATAATCAACGCCGCTTGTTGTCAACGCATTTTCGCTTGCGAGTTTCGACCTACCGTAAAAGGAAATCGGGTTTGGTGTTGATTTTTCGTCGTAAGGTCCGTGCTTTCCGTCGAAAATATAATCGGTTGATATGTGAACAATTTTCGAGTTGTTGATTCTGCCTGCTATGATAAGATTTTTCACGGCATCTACATTAAGTTTCCAGCAAAGTTCCCTTTCGGTTTCGCTTTTATCGACATCCGTGAAAGCAGCGCAGTTCATAATTACTTTAGGCTCGTAATGTTTTACAGCTTTTTTTACTTCTTCTTTATTTGATATATCGAGCTTAATATAATCGGAGCCGAAATTAACATATCCTTTTTCCTCGACCGAACTTTGTATAAGTTCATAATCGGATTCACGTGAAAAAATATGCATTACCGCCTGACCGAGAAGTCCGTTTGCACCTGTTATTAATATTCTGTCCGGCATTTATTTCAGTTTATATAATTCGTTTATTCCTTCGAGTGATGTGTTAAACGAAGCAATTCTTGTAGAATAATGCAGGCTCTTTTTAAAATTGCCGTTCTTGGAAAAATCGAGGATGAAAGATGCGGCAAATACATCACCGCAGCCTGTACTGTCAACAAAATGAGGATTCTCTATTGCGCTTACGTCTTCCCTGTCGAGGTCATAAAAAACTTCACCTCCGAATGATTTTTCTTTTCTTGTAAATCCGCTGACGCCGTTTTTTCCGCGTGTAACGATAATTCCCTCCACATTACTTCTCAAATTTATCAGAATTTCCTCTGCTACTTCGTATTCCTTTTTTTTGGTTCTCGAAAGAGTAGTAATTTCAAATTCATTCATCTGAACGGTGGTCGTGTTAGTACACCATTCTCTCCAACCTTCAAGGTTAGTGTGTTCCCTTGTCCCGTCAGGATTTGTTTTCATTACAAGATTATGAATGTCTATATGCATGAATCCTTTGAAATTTTTTCTTATGCTTTTCAAAGTATTGAGCCTGATATCAACTCCCGAAATCATGTTCACAAGAACAGCATCGGCACCGGGAAGAAATTTTTCTATCCGCTCATAATCAACTGTATAAGTCGGCTCTGTGGAAGTCTCCATCCTGGCAGATTTCCCCGAATTATACAAATCATAATAAAGGTTTACTTTTCTTGTAGGGTGAGCGACTTTATTAATGCCTTCAGGATTAATGTTCGGATATTTTTTAAGTATACCGGTAATGTTTTCGTATTCATCACTGCCGAGATTCATGACGGGATACACAACATCGTCTTTACCCGATAGTACGGAAAGGGAAATAACCGAATATAATATTCCGCCGTAACTGTGAATAATTTCTCCGTCGGTTTTATGTATCATATCAACACACGGCTCGCCTACAACTATATATTTCATATTAATAATTTAATCTTTTTATGTTTTATTAATCTTCAAATTTTAACAATCACAAACAATATAATGAATTTATAATTATATTACTAATTTTCTTCAAAAGCTTTTTTCAGTTGTTCCCTGATTTCCCTCCTGCCGATGATTCCGCCAAAGTTGACTGTAAGCGAGCCCTGATGAGTTATTCCAAGGTCCTGCGATTTATAAAGGGCATAATCAAGCTGAAAAATATTATAATTAATACCGATTCCTCCCGTAAAGGAAGCAGGCTCGTTTCCGACCCCTGCTCTTAAATCGACATAATCCATTAAAGTATATTCAAAACCCGCTCTGACAGATACGGGATATTTAACATCTTTTTCGATTTCAAGCATTAAACCTGCTTCGTTTAAGGGTTTATAGTTTAATCCTGTTCTGTATACCTGTGCAATTTTTTCTCTTGACTCTCCGATTTTAGCACCTGTAATATTTTTTCCGAAAAATCCCCACCTTAAATATTTATTTATATAAGCCATTGCTCCGGCATCAACTCCAAATGAAAAAGCAGAACCGTAATTTTGAATATTTAAATGGTAAAAATTCAAATTAAAACCGTAAAACAATTTTTTCTTATATCCGTTTCCATACGACAGCAGTGCATTTGTTTCTCTGTATAATTCAAATCCGTAAGTCCGGATTCCCGCTCCAAATATACCGTATCTCATTGGCTGGGCGAATGTAACTGCCGCTGTGGATAATTCAGAAAGACCAAAAGGAGCAGGGCTGTAAAACACTGAAAAATCCCTGTACTTCATCTGTCCCAGGCCGGCCGGATTATAAAATATCGCAAGTGAACTGTTGGAAACCGATGTAAAAGCACCGTTCATAGCGACTGCCCGCGCACCCAAATCAATATTTTCAAACTGTGATTTACCGTTTTTAGCCGCAAAAATCATAAGAATTACGATAAAAATCACAAAATTGCGATTTTTAAAAAATTTATAATTCACGTGATATTGAATTGATTATTTAAAATAAGAATTCAAAATTAAATTAGAAACTTATAAAACAGTGTTAAAATGAATTATAAAAATACATTAAAACTATTAATAATTTTATTAATCGGTTTTTCGGGAATTTCAAAGGCTCAGGATTTTGATGTTCAGGTAAGTATAATCACGGATGCATTATCGCAGGATGCAAAAGACAGGTTAAAAGACTTCAAGCAGCAGGTAGAGGATTACTTTAACAGGAATAAATTTTATGATAATGCATACTTTAACGAAAATAATATGCCCGGCGCAGACCTGTATAAAATAAAAGCACAATTACAATTTAATTTCACTGCAGGAAGTGCGGATAATTATACTGTGCAGATTTATATATCAAGCCAGAGAATAATAGATAAATATGACAAAAAACAAAACCCGAAGTACACGACGCTTTTTAAATTTCTTGATGAAAGATGTGCGTTTTATTATTCCCGTACAATGCAGCTTATAAAAAATGATTTACGATTTGACCCGTTTTTAAGCCTGATGGATTATTATGCATACATGATGCTGGGATATGACCAGGATTCTTATTTCCCCAAGGATGACCCGAAAAACAAAAGCATTTATTTTACAAAAGCACAGGATATCTGCAATAAACAAATGTCGGACAGAAACGGCTGGACAGAAACAGGCGGGGGCTCCAAACCCTCCAGATTACAGCTTGTTCAGGAATTGCTCAACCCAAGATATGACGATTTCAGGAGCGGTTTTTTCGAATACCACTGGTTCGGGCTTGATTCAATGGGATATTCCAAAAATTCATACAGTATAATTTTAAATGCCCTGAAAAAAATCGGGAATATCAAAAAGAAAGAGGTCAAGGCTTACAATATAGATTTGTTTTTTGAAGCAAAAAATGCTGAGATAGCGGATTTATTTCTGAATTACGGAGACAAAAAAGTATATGACCAGTTAATTTTAATCGATCCTTCACACCAGAGGATTTACGAAGATGCAAAAAAGAAAGCAAAATAAATTTTATGTAACTTAATTTTATTAATAAGGGGAGAATTATATGAAATACAAAAGTCTTTTAAAATTTCTGATATTTTTATCCGTTTTTACTTTTTCAAATTATCTGTTTGCGGATGAGTATACCCTGATTGAAAAAACTGTCGAATCCGCAAATTACAAAAATATAGATATAAATACATTTACAGGTTCGGTTACCATTAAAACCTGGGATAAGCCCGCCGTAAATGTTGCCATTCGCGGAAATCAGGATGCCCTGAAAAATGTGGACTATACAATAGACAATAAAGACGGTAACGTTACCGTTACCACAAATGCAAAGGATGAATCGAACAAATCTATCTTAGATTTGAAAATTGAAGTCCTCGTACCAAGATATTTCAATCCTACGGTAAAAACTATCGGCGGAGAAATAAAAATAGTTAACCTGACGGGAAATATAAAGCTCGAGACTGCCGCAAATGATATTTATGTTTATGAGTTTAACGGGGAATCAGATTTAAAAACTACGGGGGGAAATATAAAGGTTTCGACTTTCAAGGGAAATGTAAAGGCAATCACAACAGGCGGAAATATAAATCTCGACGGCTCGGAAGGTGAAATTAACGCAGAGACTTCGGGCGGAGATATAAAAGTGAAATATGCCGGAAACAATCTGGGAATGACATTAAAAAATACGGGTGGAGACATTAAATTAATTCTTCCCGAAACCTTCAAAGCTAATCTGGATGCTACAGCAACCGCAGGCGAGATTAAAACCGATTTTTCCGTGCTGGTTGAAAAAGATTTATCCCAGCAGACACTGAAAGGAATAATCAACGGCGGAGGCGGAATTATTAAATGCACAACGACGGGCGGAAAGATTTCAATAATAAAATAAGATGCTCAAAAACGTAAAGATTAATAATGATACAGGAAATATTATTTCCATAGATTTAAGATACCCCGACTCAGATAATTCAAATATTCCTGTCTTAATTTTCTGCCACGGATTCAAGGGTTTTAAAGACTGGGGCAGCTTTCCCTACATGCTCGAAAAAATTGCTTCAGGAAATATTTTCACGGTCAGTTTCAATTTCTCTCACAACGGAGTTGACAATACACTGGATAACCCTGTCGATTTTACAAGGCTGGATTTATTTGCTCAAAATACTTTTTCAGAAGAACTCGATGATTTAGACTGTGTAATAGATTATCTTTTTGAAAATAAAAACAATTTCAATTTTGATTTGGATAATCTTACTCTTGCAGGTCACTCAAGGGGAGGTGGGATTGTAATTTTAAAAACAGCGGAAGACAGGAGGATAAAGAAGCTCATAACGCTTGCTTCGGTAGCGGAGTTCAACAGGTACACTGATGAGCGTAAAAAAAGATGGAAAGATGAAGGATACCT
>PMIW01000166.1 GCA_003158365.1 Ignavibacteriota bacterium
TTGAACGGGTTTGGATAGTTTTGTGATAATGAATATACTTTTGGTATCTCATTAGAATTTTGAATTCCGGTTGCAACAAAGCATAATCTTGAAGAAAATAGGTTTGTTCCGCTTCCCGTAGAAAACAAAGAGAAGCAATCATCGCCACCGCCATTTTTGAATCCTGCAATTACTTTAGTAAAAGATGAGTCAACCCCGCCGGGGGAAACTGCTCTTGCTGTCGGCAGATTCCACGAGGTAGCGTTTCCACCGGTGTAAAATGCATAATTGCTGGTAGCACTATCCTGGTCATAACCAACTTTAAACAAATTAACTGCGCCCCTTGGTGCAATTATATCTACTGTGTGGGTTCTGTTGCTGCTGCCGTCAATGTAACCGGCTGTCCATGTCGTTCCTCCGTCTGTGGTTGAACGGTAATAAGGATCCCAGTCGGCTCCTGAAAACTGTCTGACATATGCAATCATACCGCTGTATATTGCGGATCCGCCATTGAATACCATCCTTGCACCATAATCAATACTGGTTTCCGTTATAGTGGAACTTCCTGTTGCAGTTACCCCGTAATCATCGCTCCACGCAAGGTACAGATTGTAATTAGTCGAGCCGGGAACATTATATACGGTTATTATTCTGTTAACACTCGTCGAAGTTCTAAAATATGCAATATCTGTCCAGAGGTATGAACCGGCCGGAACACCGTTTGTGTAGTAGTAAAATCCACCATTATTGACACTGGTCTGAGAATAGTCTATCGTTGGAGTAGCTACAAACGGATTTGTTATGTGAGCATATTTTTGCCTGTTGATATGAGAAGATGAAGCACCGGTCGAATCAAAAGAGGTAGAAAGATAAAGATAAGTAGACGTAGTATAATTTGAGTTGTCACTTGTTAATCTTGGATTGTAATATAAGTTTGTCGTTGTTGCATTTCCCGGCCATAAGAGCGTGTATCCGGCGAAAGCATTTGTTGTTGTATTAAACCTGAACAATAGAGAAAATGTTCTGCCGGTGGCGTCTGTATAACCTGAAATACCGTAAATCCAGACAGCACTGCCGTCGTACATTAATTCTATATCGAGTTCATTAGCCCTGAAATCCGCATTAGCGGTGAAATAGAACCAATATGCAAAAGTAAATGTCTGTCCTCCGTTTGTCGAAGAATATATTTTACAGGTATCTCCTCCCGAGGCATAAATATTTGTTGCGACCCAGATTATTCCGGGTGTTGGAAAAGTACTTGGGGCAGTCTGAGTGGCTGAAGCCCATACTGCAGCTGACGTAATCATGCTGTAAGTTATATCGCCTTCATTTCCACTGCCGTTGTGAACTACCGCTCCGCCGCGAACGTTCGGGTCTTCTACCAAAGAAACAGGTGTATGACCGTCGAGCCGGTTTAGCTGTGATTCTATAAGTTCTTTTTTTGCTATATCGTTTGATGTTCTTGCATTTTCAAGTTGGTTCAATAAATCCTGTTTCTGTGCACTAAACTGGACTTCCTGAGGTTTATCACTTGTAAGTGACTGTACGTCATTGGTCGAGCTTGAATTCGAATACTTAATCTCCGTTGGTGGTGCAATTTTTTGATTGTTTTGAGCGAATACAGTTTGAAACATTGTAAAGCTTAACACTATCAGAAGAATTGCGATTTTTGAATAATGGTTATACATTATCCCTCCTTTTTTTTATTTTATGTTTATTTAATAGTCTTGCTTAAAACGGTAGATCATAAAATATTTTAAAGAGAAATTGAAATATCAGAAACCCTGATTATTTTATTGTTCGTTAACCAGGTCAATAAATGTTCTGATATTTCTCTCTTTCCCGTATATGTTTTTAATAACTTTTTCCTCCGGCATATACGTATTTTGTTCACTAAACAAAATTTATTTAATAAAGGTTTTCAATATTGAAAAAAAATTTTCAAAAGAAAATTATTTTTATCTTGTCATACGGGTTCAGGAAATAAAAACAATTATAAAACCCGCAGCCATCAGTAAATTTATTGAAACTAAATCCGAAAATTTAAGTTAAAATAATGATATAAAATATATTATTAAAGACAGGTTCTTGGAAAGTTATCACTGGTATGAAACCGTATTTAATAATATTTATATTTTATTGTATTTTAATAAACTCGAAAAGAAAATCCGATAAATAATGTTTAAAGTCAAGGAAATTTGTTAATTAATTAAGAAACAATCTTTTAGTAAGGAATTTCACTAATTTGATAATTTAAACATATGTATAAAAAATTTCTTATTCAAAGTACAATTATTCTACTTTTGCCTGTAATTATTCTTGGTCTCTCGGGATGCGGGACACACATAAACCGGTTCGCCCGGTTCAATCTTACAAATAAAAATTTCCTGCTCAAACGATATGTCAATCCCAATTTAACCAGGATAGATGTAGATATCGGCGAAAGATATTATGATAACGATTTGATATCCGTAATTTTTACAAATGCAGGCGGGATAGTTACGGAGAACAGCGTAAGAGAAAAAATACAAAATGCCGTAAACTCAGACAGTCTGGTCCTTGCCGTTTCGGACGGAATAGGCGAAGGACTGAAAACATATTTTTATGCGAACACCGTTGAAAGTCTGAATGAAAACCCGCAATACATAGCAGAAACACGGCTGGAGAGGTTCCGGGTTGTTTCTAATACTTCCGGAATTTACGTAATGATTGATACGAGGGTTATAATATCGGACCGCGGTACCGCAAAGACAGTATGGGAAAATACGGAATGCGCAAAAGTACCGATCGGTGACGTGATTTATGATTTCATGTGCAACAAATACATACGGACAACAAAAGGAGTTATTAACGCCGTCAGATTATTGCAGATGAGCGAAGATGAAATTCGCGCGGCGGTAAATATTGCCGCAGGAGAAGCAGGAAAAAGACAGTGTGACCGGCTCAGAGAAGATATTGCAAATTACTAATAAGTAAAATAAAAAAAGGCCAGAATTAACAGTAGGCAAACAAAATAATTCTTGGCCTTAACCGAACAGAAAAAAAATCTTTTACGCTACTTTTCTTAGCGCACTTCCTATTTGTCTTCTTAATGCCGATATGTCGAGAGGCTTTGGTAAATAAGAATGAAAATATGATTCCGAAAAACAGTAATCATTATTATCATAACTGGATACCATAATTATGGGTATGTTTAAGTTCAAGCCTTTAACTACATAGGCAAGTTCAATTCCGTTTAATCCGGACATTTTCATATCCGTTATTACAAGGTCGGGTAATTCCTGTTTAATAAGCTCTAAACCTGTTAATCCATTATCTGCGTCGCGGACACTGTATCCTAATTCTTCAAGGTACATTGATAGGGATTCTCTGGCAGAATTGTCGTCGTCAATGACTATTATTTTGTACATATTTTTTTTGTTATAACGAGTAATGCGAATAAACACTCAAATCCCCCTTTTCAGAAATTACAGTACGAAGCCCGCAATTATAATTAATAATAAAGATGATACTATTGCTAAGAAACCGAAATCGTGTCTTGATAATTTTTTGCTCATTTTTGATTTAATTTGATTTTTAATGTTGTTCAATACATAGTTAAGTGCAATAACAATGCCAGAAAAAATGATTGAAAATTTAGTAGATTTCGCAACATTCAATGACCGATTTATCAAATTGAGAAAAAAAACAAGAAAAAAGATAATATTGATACAATTATTTTGATTATTGAACTAATGGTTTTTTTACCCGAATGACGGGAAAAAACAGATTTTTACTGTTTGTGAAACATTCTATTATTAAAATATTAAGTTACCCGCGCATATAAATGAGTATGGCGGAAATATCGGAAGGGCGTACACCCGCTATGCGCGTGGCCTGACCGAGAGAAAGAGGTTTTATCTTTTTTAATTTATCCCGGGCTTCGCTCGAAAGCGAATTTATTTTATCGTATTTGAAATCTTCCGGAATTCTTATGCCTTCGTTTTTATTAAAGTGTTCGATTTGTTCAGCCTGCCTTTTTATGTAACCGTCGTACTTTATTCCGATTTCAATCTGGTTCAATACGTCTTCGTTTCCTCTGATTTTATTCAGTAAAGTTGAATCTCCCGGGTCACAAACACTCAGGAGTTCTTTAATATTGACTTCGTTGCGTTTTAATATAGGAGAAAGAAATTCATTCTGTTTTATTGGCGTCGAGTTTTTGTGTATCAACAATGTATTAACGTTTTTCGGGCTTATAGTTTTTGTATTTAAATATTTGATTCCTTGGTATATTAGTTCGGATTTCTCGTTTATAAGGTCAAGATATTTTTTTTCAATCAGACCGTAGGAAAATCCTTTTTGCATGAGCCGTATATCGGCATTATCCTGCCTGAGTACCAGGCGGTATTCGGCAGATGATGTAAACATTCTATAAGGTTCATCCGGACATTTGATAATCAGGTCATCGATTAATACCCCTATGTATGCTTCGCTTCTTTTCAGGATAAAAGGTTCTTCATTTTTCAGTCTCAATGCTGCATTAATACCTGCTGCAATCCCCTGTCCTGCTGCTTCTTCATAGCCGGAGGTTCCGTTTACCTGTCCCGCATTAAATAATCCCGAAACCAGTTTTGTTTCAAGCGTAAGATCAATCTGATGAGTCGGAAAGAAATCGTATTCAACTGCATAACCCTGTCTTATCATTTCAACATTTTCAAGACCGGGTATTGTTCGGGCGGCTTTAAGTTGTATTTCTGACGGAAGGCTTGAGGAGAATCCGTTCATGTAAACCGTATTTCCGTCTAGAGTTTCAGGCTCGAGGAAAATCTGGTGCCGTGGTTTATCGGAGAATCGCGAAATTTTATCTTCGATAGAAGGACAGTATCTGGGACCAACACCTTTTATTATTCCGGTAAAAAGCGGTGAGTCTTTAAATCCCGTCCTGAGAATATTATGCGTATTTTCGTTTGTATGCGTCAGATGGCAATTCACCTGTTCCTGATTCGGGAATCTTTCCAGTTCAAAAGGAGTCCTGTGTGAAAAAGGAACAGGCTCTTTATCCCCAGGTTGAATTTCTGTCTTCGAAAAATCAATGCTGTCCATTTGCAGTCTCGGAGGTGTTCCGGTTTTCAGTCTGCCCGTTTCAAATCCAAGTTTCATCAGGCATTCAGAAAGCCCTGTTGCAGATTTTTCCCCAAATCTTCCCCCGCTTGTCTGCTCTCTGCCGGTATGCATTATTGCATTCAAAAAAGTACCCGAAGTAATAATAACACTACTGCATTTTATTTCATTGCCAAGCTCGGTTTTTATCCCTTTGATTTTGTACTTATAGTATTTTCCTGTTTGGGAGTAATCCTCCACGATTAATTCCTTTACCATATCCTGAATAATATCCAAACCATCGAGAGTTCGCAGGTAGTCCGAAGCAGCTTTTGAATACAATTCCTTATCGGACTGGCATCTTGGCGACCAGACAGCAGGACCCTTGGACTTGTTAAGCATTTTAAACTGGATTCCTGTTTTATCTGCAAGAAAACCCATTACACCGCCTAAAGCATCGACTTCTCTTACGAGATGGCCTTTTGCAGTGCCTCCAATAGCCGGATTACAGCTCATTCTTCCTATGGCGTTTAAATCAAGCGTAATTAGCCCTACGGATAGTCCCATTTTTACCGCTGCTGAGGATGCCTCTATTCCCGCATGCCCGGCTCCGATTACAATTATGTCGTAAATTTTGCTCAAAATCAATATTATATGTAAAAATAACTAAATTTTAGCAGATTAAAAATGCAAAAAGAAACTGTTTCACGTGAAACAATTTTAATTATTAAGTGTATTAGGTTATTAAGTTACCGGGTAAAAGCTCTTAATAACTTAATACACTTAATAACCTATAACGAAGAAGTTTCACGTGAAACAAAATAGTCCGTAGAGTCTTTAGAGCTCCTAGAGTTTTAAAGTGAAAAACCGTCTTTTGCTCTTACTCTAAAGACTCTAAGGACTCTACACTCCATAGACTAATTCACCCAGCTATTTCTATCCAGAGTTCGGTATTGAATTGCTTCGCTAAGATGGGAGGTTGAGATTTTTTCCTCCCCTGCCAGGTCTGCGATTGTTCTTCCTACCTTTAAAATCCTGTCGTAGGCTCTTGCCGATAGCCCGAGTTTTGCAATTGCTGTCTTCAAAAGGTTTTCGCAGTCATTGTCGAGGTCACAGAACTTCTTAATCTCCTTTGAGTTCATATTTGCATTGGAAAATATTCCGTGTACATTTTTAAAGCGCCTGATTTGAATCTCTCTTGCCTTCACTACCCTTTCGCGGATAACTTCGGATTTTTCGGATTCAATTTTGCTCGAGAGCTCCTGGTACTTTACCGGGTTAACGTGAATATGAATATCTATCCTGTCAAGTATAGGTCCGGATATTTTTGAAATAAATTTCTGCACATCATAATCCGAATACAGTTGTGCTTCTTTTGCTGTTCCTGCAGGCGAAGGATTCATTGCTGCGATGAACATAAAACTGCAGGGATACTGAACGGTAATTTTCGAGCGCGCGATTGTTACGATTCTGTCTTCAAGGGGTTGACGCAGAACCTCGAGTACATTTTTTTTGAATTCTGTTAACTCATCAAGAAAAAGTACTCCGTTATGTGCAAACGATATCTCTCCCGGCTTTGCGTTTGTACCGCCTCCGACAATTGAAACGTCACTTGCGGTGTGATGCGGGGATCTGAATGGTCTTGTGGTGATTATAGACGTGTCGGGAAGCATTAATCCCGCTATTGAGTGTATCTTTGTCGTCTCAAGCGCTTCTTCGAGTGTCATTGGCGGAAGAATGGACGGGACCCGTTTTGCAAGCATCGTTTTTCCCGAACCCGGCAAACCAATCATAATTATATTATGCGCTCCTGCAGCTGCAACTTCCATCGCCCGTTTTACTTCTGCCTGTCCTTTAACATCTGAAAAATCAAGTACATATTTGCGGTCATTTGAAAAAACTTCTTTGATATCAAGTTCGTAAGGTAAAACATCCAGCCTTCCGTTCAGGAAATCGTAAATTTCCGTCAGGTCTTCGAACGGATAAACCTCAAGCCCTTCGACTATTGCAGCTTCCTTTGCATTTTCTTTTGAAAGAATTATTCCCTTGAACCCGCGGTTCTTTGC
>PMIW01000187.1 GCA_003158365.1 Ignavibacteriota bacterium
ATAATTAAAAGCTGTTGATTTTTATTTAAAATAATTTCATTTTTAAAGCTTACATAACTTTTCAAAATATTTATATATTCCAGAAGGGAAACCTCTCCCGAAACAAATTGATTCCTGTATAATTCAAGCAGGGATTGGTAATTCTCAAGCTGCTTTTCCTGCAAGGCAAGTAGTTTTTCCTGTCCGCTCAACTCTTTCAGAATGTTTTTTTTCCTGATTTCGTTTTGATACCTGAAAAAGTTTTTTTGGCCTGAGATATTTTGCCCTCTTATATCGATTAAATAATTATTCAAATCCTTCTGGTTGCCGTCATATAAACTGAAAGTCATGTTAATACCCGTGCTGATACCGATCTTTTTCCATATATCGGTGTAGTTGACAGCATTCAGACCTCCGTTAACAAAAAAACTAATCTGCGGCTTGTAATTTGATTCATTAATGTTTTTTTCCGTAATCAGTTTCAGGCTATCCAGTAAATATGATTCAAGAAAATAAGATTTTATATTTTTATCCCCGGTCAGTTTAATATCGGGTTTATCGGGTATTATAATGGAAGTATCGCGAATTCCCGTCAATAAATTCAAATCCATCAAATCTTTTTCAAATGCAATTTCAAGCTGGTTTTTGTTTATTATCTGTGTCTGATATTCAACATCAAGCAGTTTTAAATCCGTTAATTTACCTATTCCGCGGTCAATCATTGCATTTATTATTTCTCTCTGCAAATCCAGTATCCTGATTGTTTCATCTGCAGTGGATATCTGTTCATAATCAATATATGCTTTTATATACTGTTCAGTGACATTCTTATTTATTTCGTGTTCTGCAGTTATAATATTGTTTTTATATGTATTCTGCTCATTAAGAATTTCTTCAAGTTTTGTACGGGAAGTAAACCCGTTTAACAGCGGCAGTTCCAGGTTAACAAGCGCGGAATATAAACCCCCGTTGGTAACAGCGCTGTCATAACCGTATTCGCCGAAACTCGGAGCGAATAAATAATTTACAGTGCTGAATATTCTGGGTTTATACAAATTAGAATTTATCAGTTCTTTTCTTATATTATATGTAGTCATCAATTTCTTATTCTCTGAAATTGACTGGCTGGTTTTTACTGCGTTATCAATGTAATATTCTAAGTTTTTTGTCTGGGATTTTAAATTGCCGTTGAAAAATAATAATAATAAAACAAGAAAATATAATTTGTTAAAACAAGATTGTAAGTGGCTTGATGAATTTCCCGTAAAAATATTAATGTCAATTTTCATTTTGCTGTACATCAATTTCGTTAAGTTAATCAAGTTTGTCAAGTTCATCAAGTAAAAAAGAAATATTAGAGCCGGTACAATTTCCGGAATATTCCGAACTGAATGATAATATAATTACTGATTGTAAGATTTGTGTAAAATATGATAAATTCAATAAAAAATAATTATTTTTTATTGAATTATTTGTTAAATATACGAAACGACATAAAATAGAAATTTGTTATAATAATATCATATAAACTAAAGTCTTATTTTATGCCAAACTCAGCATATTTGCATATTTTACTTAACCATTTTCCTGTTATAGGTACGGGATTTATATTCGTTTTAGGTCTGCATTCTTTAATAAGTAAAAATGACAAAATTAAAAGATTCTCAATGATATTATTGGTTTTGCTGTCATTACTTACCATTGTGATTTTCGTGAGCGGTAATAATGCCAAGGGAATTGTAAAAGGTATGGATGGTATTGTTGAGGAAAATATTGACGCTCATGAGGAATTTGCGCAAAAAAGTTTTATTGTTATGGAAACTATCGGTGGGCTGACACTGCTTTTCCTAATTTTCAATAAGTTTTCAAAACCGATTCCGAGTTTATATAATTTTATTTTTCTTCTGTTACTGCTTGTTATACTGGGGATGATGATGTACACGGCTCATCTGGGAGGGAAAATAGCGCATTCCGGAATTATGCCTACATAGAAACTGGAACTAAAAATATTATAATTTAATAAATATTCAAAAATATTGTAATTTTTTTTACAAAATAAAATAATATATTATGAGGACAATTAAAATTTTAAACTACACACTTCTTACTGTTTTTTTGCTTATGATAGGGATTACCGGCTGCGGCAAGAAAGAAAATCCTGTCCCGAAACAGGAAACCAAAAAGGAACAGAGTAATATGNNGACTGCTCCTTCGGAAGAATTATCAGGTAAAGGCAAGGAAATATTTTACTTGGAATCCAAAACCACAGGATTGAAATGTGCCGACTGTCACAGCGACGGTACAAATTCTGGCGATGCACATTATAAATATTTTGCGGATATTCTGAATGCAGATAAAAGACCTTCGACTTACTTCGGAATGTATAAGGGAGATGATGTATCTAAAAATGCCGGCGGAGCGGATTTATGCTGGAAAAATTTTTTAAAGATGGATAATTCTCTGGATGCTGATCAGATCAGTGCATTGAACGCATATTATGAAACAGCAGGGAAAGGCAAGGAAGTAAAAGAATATAAATTTACTACAATTGCTTTGCCAAAACCGGATAAAGTAAAACTGAAAGATGACCAGACTAAAATAGCAGGATTAACAGGTGACGTGGATAAAGGGGAAAAATTATTTAATGAAACCTGCGCTTTCTGCCATTCGGATAAATCAAATGTTAAGCATGTTCCCAATTTATTCAAGAAATTCGAAGGAAATCTGAAATCAATTACTTTTCATATAAGGATAGGAAGCAAGCACATGCCTTATTTCCCTTACGAAGTAATTAACGACCAGAATATTGCCGATGTTACCGCTTTTATTTTTAAAAAGAATAATATGACTATTCAGTAAAACCGGCAATATATTAATCCGGTTTTCTAGAAATAAAAATGCAGCATGCCCTGGTACTCATTTGTATTGGGCAGGATATCATCATTTATAAATCTGAACATTGCTTCAAATTCAAGGCCGATAAGCGGGAAAACGGCACCTCCCACGCTTACCCGTGTTGACCTGTCACCACTAACATCTCTGTTCGGGTCGCGGTATTCATACTGTGTTCTTAATTCAAAGCCCTTTACGATCTTTACATCCAGTTCGCCGAAACCGTATAATCCTCTATGCATTACCCCTGATATGGAGTTTTCCCTGAAATCAACTTCACCCAGCAATGCAACATACTTCATTATTCCGATTTTTGTAAAACCGGAATATGCGTGTGTAAACGCATTTATTTTTGTACCGCTTAAAGGGTCGAAAATATCATACGGATTATTGTAAAATGAAGTTCCTATATCTACATTTACTTTATTCTCTTTTCCGCTGAGCATGACATCTGCATTTGCAACAAACATTTTTTTCCTGTCGCTGTCGAAAAACTCCGTATTAAGTCCGTTAAATAATGCGACATTAAAAGTTAAAATTCCGGGTGTCAATCCGATTTCAAATCCTGCATCCGCTGCATAAGGAGTACTCAGAAAATCAATTCTCTGGTAAGCGCGGTGTTCCGGGATATTAATTCCGTAATTTGGTACAAACCTGCCTGCCTTGAAATAAATACTGAGCGGAAGGTTCGAAACCATTCCGTATACCTGCGGTTTTGTAGGTATATTCGGAAGCTGAATTCCGGGAGAAATAAATACGTTAACGTAATCATTCAGGTTTGCATTTATATAAAGGTCGCCTTCCATCGCCAGGAAAGTACTCATCGTTGGGGCATTGGGAATCTGGTCATTTACATTTGCAATCCTTATATCTCCGCCAACCGATATTG
Source organism: Ignavibacteriota bacterium (assembly GCA_003158365.1). Classification (GTDB taxonomy): domain Bacteria; phylum Bacteroidota; class Ignavibacteria; order Tepidaquicellales; family Tepidaquicellaceae; genus FEN-1279. The sequence goes on from PMIW01000187.1 coordinate 3,761, forward strand.
ATTTATTAAGTTCAGGATTAAATTTAACTTTTTTAGAATACTTTTCGAGGTAATCCATCTGCAGTTCGGTTCTCGCATAGTTAAGTCCGAATTGATTTCGCATTGAACCGCCCGTAGGACTTATGTGACAATCTATACATTTATCACCCGTATATGCCGAGAATCTCGGATACGTATATACATTTGTTAAAGAAATCAGGCTTAAAATAAAAACTGCAAATATTAAAAAGAACAATACAACTTTTTTTGAGGCAAAATTGAATATATTTTTGCCTAACGAGTAAAGTAAATTTTCTCTCATTTGTTTTTCCTTTTATTTTAAAAGAACCGTTAATTTTTTTTACATATCAATGGTCAGCTCGTCGCTGCTTTCATCATATGTAGTTTTATAGCTTTTAAGATTTTTATCGGCCGGACCGTGAGTAACCTTTCCGTATTTGCTGTATTCGGAACCGTGACAGGGGCAGGTGAAACTTTCACCGTCATAATCAACAGCACAATGCTTGTGAGTGCAGGTAATATTCAAAGCAATAAATTTTGAAGAAGACACTCTTATAACGATAACTTTATTTGTTATCATTGTATATCCTCCTACACTTGAAAGGTCAGGGTAATCGGCTAACTTAATAACTTTCTCGGCGGCTTTTCCATTCGGGTCAGATTCAAATGTCTTTGCCAGAAGTTTTGTAACATCTAAAGCCGTAAGAGTTAACGCACCGATTGTTATTGTTTTAAATGTTTTGTCAATAAAATCCCTTCGATTTATGTTATCCCGGGTCATAATATTTTTGATTTAAATATTTATTATATAAGTTTACAGAATATTAATTCACTAATTACTTTCAGATATTAACAATAATTAATAATATAAAATTTATCCGAATTTAAGAAGTTCAATTAAATCCGTAAAGTAAACGCAAAAAACCTTTAAATAAAACGGAAATTCGAGTTTTTACGTATATATTTTATTTAAAAATATTTGAAATATCAGAAAAAATAATAATTGCAATTCAATTAGCTTAAAATATGTTTAAAATATTGAGGATATTGTTTTAATATATCATCTGTTTTCATCAAATTTACATTTATCATTCATTTAATGATTTATTCAAAAATCTTGATATATAAAGTTCAACAAATAATTTAATTGTAAATATTATATACCATTATGAAATTCGTATTTATTGGAACATACCCTCCGCAAAAATGCGGAATCGGGACTTTTACGCATAACCTTGTTCGGGCTATTGCTGATAACTTCGGTTATACAAATTTATTCCCCAATCTTTATGTAATAGCCGTAAATGATAATGATCAAATCTATAATTATCCTTCCGAAGTGTCTTTTGTAGTCAATCAAAATAATCAAAGAGACTATGTCAGTGCTGCTAAGTTCATTAATTACAACAAGGCAGATGTGTGCATCCTTGAGCACGAATTTGGAATTTTTGGCGGTGAAAGCGGAGTATACATACTCTCGCTTGTAAGCAGAATTGAAATTCCCATGATTGTTACTTTTCATACAGTTGTCAGGGAACCTACCCATATACAAAAAGTGATTGTACAGGAACTCAGCAATAAAGCATACAAGGTTATAGTTATGAGTAAAAAAGCGGTTAAATTTCTTATCGAAATTTATAATATTCCCGAAGACAAAATAGAAATAATTGAACACGGTGTGCCTGTAGGAAAGGTTTTTCACAGGGATACTGTCCGCGAAAAATTTAACTTCACGAACAAGACGGCTCTTTTTACATTCGGACTGCTGAGTCGCAATAAGGGTATTGAAACCGTGATAAAAGCATTGCCGAAAGTAGTGGAGAAACACAAAAATATTTTGTATGTAGTACTGGGTAATACGCATCCAAAAGTACTGAGCCATTATGGTGAAGAATATAGGGAGTACTTACTCAGGCTTGTAAAGGATTACGGACTCGAAGATTATGTTTACTTTTATAAAAATTTCGTACCTGAAGAATTATTAATGGAGTATCTATATGCAACGGATATTTATATTACTCCGTATTTAAATGAAGCACAAATTACAAGCGGAACTTTATCTTATGCAGTTGGTGCAGGAACTGCCGTGATTTCAACTCCGTACTGGCATGCAGAGGAACTGCTTGCAGACGGAAGAGGAGTTTTATTTGATTTTCATGATCACGAGCAGCTTGGTAATATTCTTCTTGATTTACTTGACAATCGGAAAAAAATAGAGGAATTGAGAGAAGCTGCAATTGAATACGGGCAAAGGCTTAAATGGCCGAAGATAGGAGCTAAATACATCAGGGTAGCAAAATCCGCAATGGAGAATTTTTCTTACATACATAAAGATAAACATACTGTCCTCGATCCCTATCTTTTGCCAGATTTTACTCTAGCACATGTTAAAAGGCTTACTGATGATACAGGAATAGTTCAGCATGCAAAATACGGAATTCCTAATCTGAAAGAAGGATATTGTCTCGATGATAATGCAAGAGCTCTTTTAATGTCAGCAATGGCATTTAATAATAAATCAGATGAAACAATTAAACTGATGCCGATATACTTAAGTTACATACATTACATGCAGAATGACGACGGGTCGTTCAGAAATTTTTTAAGCTTCAGCAGAAACTATCTAGATGAAATCGGCTCCGAAGATTCTTTCGGCAGGACAATCTGGGCTTTGGGATATCTAATTTACAGCTTTCCAAAAGATTCCTATCACCAGCCCGGGCTGGATATTTTCAGGAAATCTTTACCGTATTTCAGAAAACTTAAACATCTGAGGGGAATAGCAAATACTATACTGGGATTATCTTATTTCATAAAAAGGTTTCCCGATGATGAAGAGTCGAAAACTCTTTTGCTGGAACTGGCAAATAAATTGATTAAAGAATATAATTCTAAAAAATCTATTGACTGGAACTGGTTTGAAAATATCCTGACATATGATAATGCAATAATTCCTCTTTCATTATTCCATGCTGCAGAAATAACACATGATGATGAAATTCTGAAAATTGCAATTGAATCATCGGTTTTTCTTGAAAGTATCACTTTGAAAAACGGGTATCTGAAACCAATCGGCAGCAAAGGATGGTTTGTAAAAGGCAAAGTCTGTGCGGACTATGCCCAGCAGTCTGTAGATGTAATGGGGATGGTATTGCTGTTTTTCAAAGCATATGAAGTAACCAAAGAAAGAAAATACCTCGATAAAATGTTTAAATCATATATGTGGTATATGGGTAAGAATGATTTAAGCCTCCCTGTTTATGACTATGAAACAGGCGGTTGTAACGACGGACTTGAAGAAAACGGTTTGAACAGAAATCAGGGTGCGGAAAGTACACTGTCTTATTTGATTGCGCATTTGACGGTTTTGAATGCATTTGAACTTGAGTATGAATATGAAAAGTAATTGTCTTCTGAAAATAATTTAATTAATTAATCTGTTTTTCTTATGCCTGTTATTAAAAGATACTCCGGTAATCCTATACTTACAAAAGATGATGTACCCTATGAAGTCGCGACGGTACATAATGCCGGCGCAGTTAAATTCGGGGATAAATATATGCTGCTCTTCCGTTCCCATTTATTTAACGGAAGAAGTGTAATAGGTATTGCGGAAAGTACAAACGGTTATGATTTCAAAGTACATCCCGAACCATTTATGATTCCCTCGGACGAAGGTGAATTTAAATTATATGAGGAGTACGGTGTTGAAGACCCAAGGATTACTTTTATAGATAATGAATACCTGATTACATACAGTGCTTATTCAAGATACGGAGTCCGGATAGGGCTTGCAAAAACACGTGACTTTAAAAAAGCCGAAAGGTATGCATTAATTACCGAAGCTGATTACCGTAACGTCGTGATTTTCCCCGAAAAATTTAACGGACTTTATGTGCGCCTCGACCGTCCGCATTCCGAAATATCTCCCTGGTCAATCTGGATTTCCTATTCACCTGATTTGAAATACTGGGGCGAATCAAAAGTTATAATGCGTCCTATGAAATATCACTGGGATGAAATGAAAATAGGTCCCGGAGCTCCGCCGATTAAAACTCCCAAAGGATGGCTGAGTATTTATCACGGCGTTTTTCCTACGATGGACGGTAGTGTATACAGACTCGGTGCTGCATTGCACGATCTAAATGACCCGTCTAAAATACTTGGAGTAAGCGACCAGTGGATACTTCAGCCCGAAGAAATTTATGAAATTACAGGCTATGTTCACAATGTCGTTTTCACCTGCGGTGCAATACCTGAACCTGACGGAACAGTAAAAATATACTGGGGCGGTGCTGATAAAGTAATGTGTGCTGGAGAAGCAGTAATAAACGATTTAGTCAACTTGTGTCTTAATAACTCCAGGGAAGCGTTATGAAAGTAGCTATTCTTTCGCCTGTCGTCTGGAGAACTCCGCCAAGGAAATACGGTCCGTGGGAGCAGGTCGCATCTAATATTGCGGAAGGATTAATTGATAGGGGGATTGATGTAACTCTTTTTGCGACTGGAGATTCCATAACAAAAGGAAAGCTGAATTACATTATTGAAAAACCTTTTGGTGAAAATCCCTCACTCGATGCAAAAGTTTGTGAATGCCTGCACATAAGCCGCCTGATGGAAAGAGCAGGTGAATTTGATATTATCCACAACAATTATGATTTTCTTCCGTTAACTTATTCACGGTTGATTAAAACTCCGATGGTTACAACTATTCACGGATTTTCTTCTCCCAAAATTATCCCGGTCTATAAAAAATACAATGATATTAATTACTATGTTTCCATAAGCAATTCTGATCGCAGTCCCGAGCTGGAATATATTGCTACAATTTATAATGGTATAAACGAAAAAGAATTTACCTATAACGATAAACACGGTGATTACCTTTTATTCTTCGGACGCATTCATCCCGAAAAGGGAACTTACGAATGCATTCAGATTGCCAGGAAAGCGGGAATGAAATTAATAATTTCGGGTTTAATACAGGATGAAATTTATTTTAAGGAAAAAATCGAGCCGCATATTAATAATGATGACATTATTTATGCCGGTAACTCAGGTCCCGGTAAAAGGAATGAATTACTCGGAGGTGCCTGCGCTTTGCTTCATCCGATATTTTTTGAAGAGCCCTTTGGCCTGAGTATTGTCGAATCATATTTCTGCGGGACACCCGTGATTGCATTTAAAAGAGGCTCAATGCCGGAATTAATAATCAACGGGAAAACCGGTTTTCTTGTAAAGGATATAAATGAAGCAGTGGATTCAATAAAAGATATTCCGAAAATCAGCAGAAAAGATTGCACGATTTTTGCAGAAAATAATTTTACACGCTCGAAGATGGCAGGTAAATATATAGATGTTTATGAAAAGATTATCAGCGGGAAATAAGTTAAATCTTATTCAAGCAGTTTAGCCATTAGTGTTTTTAAATTCACTGTTGCAAAACTCGATGCATAATCAGAAATCCCGTACGGAATGAACAGAACTCCGTTATGAACAATTGACCCGCAGGAGTAAACAACATTGGGTACATAACCCTCCCTTTCATCTTCATTCGGAACTATAAGAGGTTCATTTAATCTTCCGATTACCTTTGTAGGGTCCTGCAAATCAAGTAAAATTGCACCGATGGAATATTTTCTCATTTGTCCGACACCGTGAGTAATAAGGAGCCACCCTTCAGGTGTTTCGATAGGGGAACCGCAATTTCCGATTTGAATTAATTCCCAGTTATATTTTGGTTCTACAAGCATTTGAGCAGTTTCCCAGAGAGTAATATTATCCGAAAACATTATATACTGATTCACACCATCGAGACGTGAGAGCATTGCATAATGGCCGTTTATTTTTCGCGGGAACAGTGCAAAGTTTTTATCTTTCGTGCATTCCCCGTGCAAGGGAAGATTTTTAAAATGATAAAAGTCTTTTGTTTCAAGAAGTTTCGGGAGTATCGTGTAACCGTCGTAAGCAGTATAAGTTGCGTAATAAATTGTTTCACCGTTATCTTCCGTAAACTTTACGAATCTTGCATCTTCAATTCCGTTGCTTTCGGTTCTGGAAACAGGGAATACGGTTCTTTCGGAAATATCCGTATCCTGGGAAAATACTATCTCATAATGTGATTTTGCAAGCCACATTATTTGTTTANNCATTATTTGCTTAAGTGTTTTTTCCCGGTCGAGGTTTAATGTAGCTGTTTCCTGTACTTCTTTTATAGCTTTTTTTAATCCGGAATAATAAAAATAATCTCCGAGTTTATTCATAATCTCGGCTGAGATATCATTTACTATGTCGTGCTCCTGAAGTATTAAAATAAATTCTTTCTTATTGTAAACGTGTCCCTTAATAATTTCAGCTTCGCTGATATATTTACCGGGTGAGTCAAAGTAAAGATTGAAATCTTTATCTATAATACCGCTCCTGAAAACTATNNAACTATCGATGAGATATGGCTTTCGCCTGTTGCCCTGAAACTGACTATAATTCTTTTCTGTCCTTCTTCTAGTTCATTCTGCTCGGGATGCTCCACTATGGAAGGGTTAAACAGTGCCGCAGATTCGAGTGAATACTCCATTGTAAAATATGAGCCAATCAGGAATTTTTTTGTAAGTGAAATTTTATCNNTTTGCAAATTCCCTTAATACAAGATTAAGCGAGATTTCGGCTTCAATCTCTTTCATTTCGAGTATTTTTTGTAATATGGATTTTGCCTTGGTTTCAGGATGGTTAAAAAACCTTGTTATTACCCTTTTTGAATCAGGGTATATCCTGTCTCTTTTCCTGTTAACTGTAATTCTCATTGTAATGTATTAAACAAGCAAAGTTAGTACTTAGTTAACAAAATTGAAATGATAATATTTAAATGCAAANNTTTGTATCACTTCTTGAAAAACAAACAAAAAACGAAGTTTTGAAAGTGAAAAAAAAGTGTGTTACTTTTGTGATACTTTTGTTTCCCTGTTGGGATTTTGAAAAAGAAATAAGGTTTTTCGGTTTAAAATCAATCATAAATTAAAAAGAGGTGAACTTTTTTCCCTGTTTTTCTTCACTTAAACTTCACCAAAAGGAATAAAAATAGTCGGAAACGTTGTTCTTGTTGTTTTGTTGCCCGTTAAAAAATAAAATGAGGATAATCAATATTTTAAGAACTAAAAATCTGGAAACATAGTGTTGCCCAGAGGGAAACGCTGTTGCTGGATTTTTATTCCCATCTTTTTTGTAATTACTAATACCATCCGATAAGGATACATTATTTCAAAGAACTAATTATACCATAATAATATATGGGTAATAAATTAAAATGTCAAGTGGAAAAGATTTATAAATTAAGAATTAAGAATTATGAAATAAAACAAAAAGCGATTGCCACAGATGCACAGATTATTTTCTTTTTTCTCGTTCCCAAAGTCCTCTTTTGGAACGCAACCCGTTTTGTCATTCCGGCGCACGCCACGGCGCATCTTCGAGATTTTAGACCGGAATCCAGTATTATTTATTCTTAACTTGGTGATTAGAAATAGTGAATGAATAGGGGATGATGCTAGAGACTATGTATTAATAGAGGTATGTATAACTATCATATATGTATATACATTAACAAAGCTCTTTTGTGAATTCATTATTTATTTCACATGCTTTTTATGCCATTTAAGAAAACGGTGTATAGTTTCATCCTTTAAAGATTTTGGCGAATCTACGGGTAATTTTAATTCTTTCCTCACTCTTTCTGCAAATTCTATTAGATATTGGGGATAAAGTTGATACTTTAAAATTAGTGCAAAGCCACCTTTTTCTATTATTTCATTAATCCAACTTTTAGGTAACATTCGAGCTACAAAAACCGGTTTAATTTTTAAATGTTTGCATAATTTAATTTTTAAATCTATCTCATCTTTATCCATATAGCCTAATTTATTTTTTACTTCAACTCCATAGCAAATATTATCTTTGCAAAATATAAAATCCATATTATGCTCGCTTTGTTCCCATGAATTTCCTAAATGTTCATTTTTATTTCTTCCTTTCAAAATAAATTCAAACTTAGCAAAGCCTTCTAAAACCAAAAGTTCACAATGTGTTCCTATTGCTGCACCAAGATTTGGATTAGAAAATTCCTGCACTAGTTCGATTAGCTTTTTTGCATCTCTTTTATAATATCTATAATTCTTATTCCACAACAATAAAATTTCATTTCCTGTTTTTAATTTTCTTTTTTCAGCATTTATATATTTTTCTTGCATCAACTCATTTAAAGCCCTGTTTGTAATCCAATGAAAATATTCATCTTCAAATTTTATTTCTATTTGTCTTGAATAGAAAACCTCATCCGTATGTTTAATAAAAAATTCTTTTAAATCTTTTATAGCTTTTTGAGTAAAATCATCTCTTTGATAATTCCCAAACATTTTATCCTCCTAGTATCATTTTTCTACTTCAATTTTTGCTTGTTTTAGTTCTTTGATTGCTTGATACATATTTTTTTTACAAATTTATTCTTTCTCTTCTTCCATTTGTTTTATTATTTTCATTGTTTCTACGCTGACGGTGGTTACTCGTTTGATTAGGTCTATTACCTTGTCTTTATAGTCGGCGAATTTGTATGTATTAAATTTTTCTGCTATGGTCGGGTCGGAGGGTTTTTTTTCTTTGTACTGGTCGAGTATCCACTCGATTGCAGAGCGGTTACCGAGCTTGTATTCCCAGGCTTCTTTAGGCACTCCTGAGATTGTTGTAAGTTCATCAATTTCTATAATACCGTGTTCTTTATCCGCTTTTAATTTCGCTTTTATTCTTGGCAGGTAAGGATACATCTGCTCGGGTTCTTTCACTTCTTCGATTAGTCTTTTTACTTCTTCTTTTTGCTTTGATTTGCTATCGCTTGTAATAACATTTAATTTAAACGGTTTTACTTCTTCATAATTTAAATGCAAATCCATTAAATCTTTTCCCCAGTTACACCATTTACGGAAATCCTTATAAAACGGTATTCTCGGGAATTCACGCTTTAAATTCATTTCATATTTATTTCTGTATGCAGGATTGTGTAGAACACCATAAACATAATAGAANNTTTATTTTTATAATACTTTTGAAATTGTTCTAAACCCCATTCGGTTATGTTATCTTTTCTTTTATCGTTTTCATAAAGATATAATGGAATACATTTTGTTTTTTCTAAAAAATCAAAACTTGTAAGTTCATTTGTTGATAAAATTTGAAAGTTTTGAGATGAGGATAAACCTGAGAAAGATATTATGACATTTTCTTTTTCAGAATTTATAAAGTAATTCGAAAAATCACCTTTTAAATCGATTGTAGTATAATCATAATACAAAAATTGTTTAAAAAAGGGTCTATACATACAATAACGAATATTCTTAATATCAAAAACACCAAATCTTTCTTTTAATAATTTATCACGAAATAATCTACTACTCCATTTTATTGTTGGATCATTGTCAAAAACAAATTTACTTGAAAGTATTAATAACTTATCGGCTTTTTCGTTTGTGTAATTTTTTAAAATCACTTCCTGTTTCCATTTATTTAAAAATTCATTATATTCTTGAATGAAATAATTAATCTTTTTTTCAAGATATTTTTCTTTGTAATCAAATACCCACTCATCTCTAGCAGTATTAATCCCGTTTGAAATATTATTAAAAATTGTTTTTTTAGAATTTTTATCTACCAGAGGAATTAGATTATTAAAATCATTTTCAGATAAATTTACCCAATCATTATTTTTATTTGGAACAATATTCTCAAAATTAAATTCATTAAACTTGTTAGAAGACGAATAATATGATAAAAATTCCAATTTTTCTTTAGCGGATTCAGAATCAACATTAAGATAATTAATCTTACAATTTTTCTTTACTGTGTCATTTGTTTTAATAAGAAAAGAAATTGAAACGCCTACCATAATCCCAAATACGTTTCCTTTTGCTTGTTCCGGATTTGAACGAACATCACCCCCCAAATCAATTATATATGCATAATCGAACTCAGTTTGAATGCTTTTTCTAAATCCATCAAAACCTCTTGCATTGATAAAGGAGTTATTTGTAATAAAAGCTATTATACCATTTTCTTCTATCCTATTCGTTGCCCATCTACAAAAACGAGCATACATATCGTATACTTTAGTTTTTTGAGCCGAACTGTATTCTACGTATGTTGATCTTATTTTTTTATCAATTTCCGGATATTCCCTGTTTTTATTATTCTCATTTTCATTTTTCTGGTTTGCATTATACGGAGGATTTCCGATTATAACAGATATTTTTTTACTATTTTGTCTTTTTATGCGTTCTGTATTTTCACTACTTAGACTGAAAAAACTTGGGTGTTTACCATATCTTGTCGTTACTGCATTTTCCAACGTATCTACAAAACATATATTCGGAAAGTCTGCATAATATCCCATCTTTTGTTTAAATGTATATTCTATATTCAGGTTTGCGATGTAATAGGGAAGAATAGAAACTTCGTTTGCGTGAAGTTCATTTTTAAATTTATAAGGCAGATTTTGTTTTGGAATATGCTCTATTATATCACAAATAAATGTACCTGTACCGGTTGCTGGGTCGAGGATTTCGACATTTTTATCCGCAAGTGTTTTTCCGAAGTGCTTATCCAAAAGGTAATCAGTGCTTTCAACCATAAATTTTACAATCTCATTAGGCGTATATATCACACCGAGCCTATCTGCGGCTTTCGGATTATAAACCTTGTAAAAATTTTCATACAGGACTTTCAGGAATTTCTGTTTTTCGTGATGATCGGCAATTCCCGCCGCAGTTGAATTAATAGTATCGTAATAATGCTCTATCAAACCAAGTAGATTTCTTCTCTCGTCATAAGTAAAAAGAATATCAGTTAGATTTTCTATTTCTCTTGCTATAGTATTATGCTTATGGAAATTCGGGTCATCAAATATTTTATTGAATATATCACTTGTGAGAATGTGTTGAATCATCATTTCCCTTATATCATCTGTAGTTATTTCGGGATTAATTTCATCTTTGCAACGAATTAAAAATGAATCGCGGACTGACAAATAATTTTTATTTTCATTACCTGTTTCAACAATCTTTTTTCTTAATGTTTCGATGATAGTAGGTAAATCATTTATGAAGTTTTTTAATGCTTCTTCGAATTTATATATTGTTTCACTTTTATAGCTTACAAATTCTTTAATAATTTTATCGAGTTCTTCCGGATTCCGCATATTAACACGCATTGCTTCGCGGTTATACTGGAAGAGGACAGCGTTTTGAGTGTCTTCGAAAAGAATATTTGTAAGCGGGTATCCTTTTTTTATTTTAGCATCAATTTCATCATTAATATTATCTTTTTCGTCTTTGCTTTCCCAGTAGCCGACATCTATTCCCCAAAGGTTTTTAAGTATTCCATCGGGATAGACTTTTTTGCCAAGAGTGCCAAGACAGGCAACTTCGGGTATTAATTCGAGATTTTTATCGTGTGCGTAGGAATTTACCAATGACCAAAAATGATTTCTTATAGAGGTTTCGTTATTGGATTTGCCAAACTGTAATGCTCTTTCAATATTATTATAATACTGATTTATGAGTATAATTGACATTTGTTGAGATTGATTAAGATAAGATATATAAAATGTTTATATAATTCCTTGATAAAATTTATTCCGTTCCCAAAGGGGATCCCGATAAAAAGAATCGGGACGCATAGCGCGCGCGTTGGGAACGAGGGAAGAACGAGATCCCGGCCTAAAACATGCCGGGATGACAAAGGGGGTGGGAGCCGCGATGACAAAGGGGTTGCGTTACGAAGCAGGGTTCCGCTATGGCGGATTTACAACTTCGTAATGAGTGGATGATAATTAATATTACTTTTATTTCTTATCCCGTCTCTTATTCGATTTTCCTTCGCTCCAGAATTTTGGTTTTCTGTCTTCCCAGGAACCGGATTTCTTTTTTCCGAAGAAGCTTGTTTTATTATTACTTTTCAGGTTTGATTTGTCCTCGGAATAATTTTTTGATTTGTTTCTATCCGGTGACGAAGTATTAAATTCACCCGAATGAAGCGTTATAGTTTCATCCCATGAATCGGATTTTCTTTTTCCTGAATATTCCGGTTTTTCTTTACCCCAGGTTATAAATTTATTTTCTCCGCGGGATTTTTCTCTTCCTTTACCAAAATCTCTTTTTTTTCTTTCACCGCCGAATTTAGGTTTTTCGCTTTT
>PMIW01000076.1 GCA_003158365.1 Ignavibacteriota bacterium
GAAAATGATTTTAATAAAATAAATATGAACCGGACATATTAATTAACAATATATCCGGTTTATTAAATTTATTTTTTCAAATCGAATCCGTTCTTTAATCCTTTGTCCGTTGCTTTCACGCCTTCGGACATCCAAACGGGCATTGGAGCGCCTTTCAGGTAATAATCAAAAAACTGCATCATACGTTTTGAAAGATCAACTCTGTTTGGCCATTTCATTAAATTGTGTTCATCACCGTTATATGTAAGCATCCATACAGGTTTATCCAATCTTCTTAATGCCGTAAAAAGTTCGATTCCCTGTTCGTGGGGAACTGCACCGTCGTTATCATTTGACATAATCAAAAGAGGTGTCTCGACTTTATCGGCAAAGAACAAAGGTGAGTTTTCAATATATAAATCCAATCCATTCCATAAAGTTTTTCCGATTCTGCTCTGGTCCTGTTCATACTGAAATTGTCTTACCATACCTGATTCCCAGCGTATTCCGCCGTATGCACTTGTCATATTTGCAACAGGCGCACCGGCCATTGCGGCTTTAAATAAATTCGTACGGGTTACCATATAAGCGACCTGGTATCCGCCCCAGCTCTGTCCCTGCAAAGCCATATTAAATTTATCTATATATCCTTTTTCTATTAATGCATACGTTCCGCTCATAATTGCATTATAACCGCTTTTTCCGGGATAGCCGATTTTATATGTAATATCCGGAATAAAAATTACATACCCGTTGCTATTGTATAGAGGAAAATTAATTACAGACCTGCTTGGATTGGGAATATAATGTGCGTGAATCCTGTCAGTATATTTTTCATAAAAATATGTAATCATCGGATATTGCTTGTTCGGGTCAAAGTTTTCAGGTTTATACAGAAGTCCTTTTTGTTCAACTCCCGAAGAATCTTTCCATTTGAATAATTCGACTGTACCCCACAAATATTTTGATTGCTGCGGATTAGCATCTGAAATTTTTGCCTGGATTGAAAAATCTGTATTGGCTGTCCACAAATCCGGAAAATCAGTATAAGAAAATCTGTACCATATTAATCTGTCTGCTTTTTTTGATTTAATGGGTTCGGTATATCCGTAATCCGCCATAACAAGTTCTTTCAGAGAATTATCCGAATTAAGATTAAGAGAATAAAATCCTTCAAAAGTTGTGTTTTCATTTTGAGCTTTCAATAAAATATTATCGGGAATACAAACTGAATCTTCATTGAGTTTTACATATCTCAATATTGTTTTCGCATCTCTCCCTATTTTTGTAATGTTGACAGGTGTTGTTTCATTTTTCGGATTTACTTTCCACAAATCATACCTGTCATAAATCAATACCGATTCATCATTCTTTGTCCAGCCTGCAATGCCGTACTGCTCGGGGTCTCTTGGCAGGTCGAATTCTTCATCATAAAATTTTGCCGGAATGGTTTTTGTAAGAATATATTCCCTGTTATCTTTAAGCGAATATGAATGATATGTACTGTCTTTTGGTTCGTAGTATAATAAAAAATTTCCGAACGGTGAAAAATCAGCATAATATTTCAGTTTTTCTTTTAATAATGTTCTTTCACCTGTTTCGAGATTGACCGAGTAATAATCCCTAAATGTTGCGTCTTCCCAGGAAGTCAGTTTCTGGTATGGTTTATCCGATGTACCGTATGCAATCTTTCCGTTACCTTTATTTAAAATTTTAACATCCTGCATTGTGGTATCGGCAAGTTGAATTATTTTGTCTTGACCGATATCATACAGGGCAAGATATGTTCTTCTCTTTTCTTTCTCGACATCGTGAACCTGCTGGGTCTGCAGCTGAGCATCATTCCAATTCCAGATATCTACTTTGCATTTTTCCTCATCGAGAAGCGAGTCCTTTGGTTCGGGCATTACTTTGGGTGCAGTCTGGAAAAACAATTTAGTCCCGTCTTCCGAAAAATACATTGATTCATTAGTGCTTAATTCCCATCCGTCCGAGATTCCGAGTGTTGATGTATCTGCAATAAGCTTAACAGAATTAGTTTTTATATCCAGATAGTATAAACCATATCTTTTAACTGAGTTTGTATCTTTTGTATGCAAAAATGCAATTTGTTCACCTTTATCATCGACGGTTAGTTTTTTAATGGTGCCTGTTTGCCGGAATAATATTGAAGAAACTTCTTTGTCAACGTCAAAAATACCTACCGATAAAGAATCCTGCTTTTTGTTTTTAATTTTAGAAATAAATCCCAGAATCTTTCCGTTTTTAGAGAAAACACACTCATTAACATCTTTATACCTGTAACTTTTATTTTTTACCGGGTTAACAATGTTCAAATGTGAATAAATAGTCGAATCTTTTTTGTTAACCGTATCTTTTGTTTCATTTAAAAAAGAAAACCAGCTCTCATTTTCTTTCGGAACTAAAAATGAAGTGAGCTCTGGATATTTAGAAATTCTGTTATTAAAAAATATTCCCAGTGAATCTTTCGGCATCTGGTCTTTCTTTTTTTTCTTTAACTTTAATTCTCTGGTTATTTTATCCTGAGGTTTTATTTTAAATGCTATAAAATCGGAGTTCGGAGAAAACACGGCTTCATATCCCCGGGATACCGAATCCTTCGTATTATTTTCGGTATTATAAATATAAAGCCACCCGTCGCCTTTTTGCGGATTCACTTCGAATGTAATCCATTTACCGTCGTTCGAAACTTTAGATTTTTCGAGCCTTTTCCAGCTTTCGTAAACATCATGTGTCAGCGGTATTTTTGAAGAATCCTGTGCAAATAAATAAAAAGCGGAAAGTAAAAAGTAAAAAGCAAGGAATATTTTTTTCATATATATAATTAGAAATTTAGTTAAAATATTTACATTATATTAAATAGTATATTCAATATTTTATACATCCATTATTATGTAAATCTAATCAATGTAAATGGATTCCGGATAAGAGCATTCTGGAATGACAGGAAGGGGGGTAAATAGTATATTCAATATTTTATCCGTTTTAAATAATCATAAATTTATTGCTTTTTACTTTTTATATTAAGTTTTATTTTGACTAATAGTATAAAGATTATGTCAAACTTAAAAATAACATTAATTCAGATTACTCTTTACTGGGAAGATATAGATAAAAACATTAAAATGTTTTCTCAAAAACTTGATAAAGTAAAAGAGAAAACAGATTTAATTATTTTACCTGAAATGTTCTCAACAGGTTTTACAATGAACGCAAGAAAGCTTGCTGAAGGCATGAATGGAAAAGCGGTCGTGTTTATGAAACATTTTTCTGAAAAACTGAATTCATATATATGCGGAAGTGTAATAATTAAATCGGGAAAGAAATTTTACAATCGTTTAATAGTCTGCTCGCCAGAGGGTAAAACACAATATTATGACAAGAGGCATTTGTTCAGCATAGGAAAGGAAAATTCAGTTTACACTGAAGGTAAAAAGCATTTAATAATTAATATTAAGGGATGGAGGGTTGCTTTTTTCATTTGTTATGATTTGCGTTTTCCGGTCTGGTGCAGGAATAAGAATAATTATGATGCAGCGGTGTTTTCGGCAAACTGGCCGATGGAAAGAAACTATTACTGGAAGAATTTATTACTTGCAAGGGCTATAGAAAATCAATGTTATGTAGCAGGGGTCAACGGAATCGGCAAAGACGGGAAAGGATATGCGCTTTCAGGTGATTCAGCAATAATCAACCCGTTGGGGAAATATATACTCGAAGCGAAAGTAAAAAATGGAATATTCAGTGCCCAACTTGACAGAAAAATACTAGATAATTTCAGAAAGAAATTTCCGGTTTACAAGGATGCGGATAAGTTTAAAATAATTTTATGAGAAAATTTTTTTATACGATTTTCATTTTTCTTTTTTCTTTAAGCGTTTATGCTCAAAGCAATAACATTACCCGAGTTAGTACAAAGTTTTCAGGGAAAGATGCGTGGAAAGAATGGTGGGTGGATGTAAACGGTTCCAGCGGCACAATAAAAACAGTATTTTCCGGAGATGATGCATGGACTTCCTGGGAAGTCGACTTGCCAAATAACAGCTATGGCTCTATTAAAACAGTGTTATTGGGAGATAATGCATGGAAATACTGGAGATTCGAATTCGATGATTGCTACGGGTATTTAAGAACAGTATATAACGGAGATGATGCCTGGAAAGAATGGGAAGTAATCGATGAAACAGGTTTTACAACATTAAAAATATCCACTGTTTATTCCGGTGATAATGCGTGGAAATACTGGAGGATATATAATTTCGGCGGCAATATGAATGTAAGTACTACATTTTCAGGTGATGATGCATGGAAAAGCTGGTCCATAAACGATTATATAAAAAACACTAAAGCAGGGTATAAGATAGCAGCTATTTTTGCATGTGTTTTTACAGGTTACAAATATGCAAGTACTGTTGAAAAAAAAGAAAATTGAAGTTCATAAAATAAATCATACTATATGCACATTATTGACTGGTCTATTGTTGTTGTTTACTTCATAATAAATATTCTCATAGGACTTTATTATTACAAGAAAGCAAGCGGTAATGCGGAAAACTTTTTTCTCTCAGGGCGGAAACTTACCTGGTGGCTAGCAGGTTTATCTATGGTGGCAACTACATTTGCTGCTGATACACCGCTTGCTGTAACCGAGCTAGTCGGACAGAGCGGTATTGCAGGCAACTGGCTTTGGTGGAATATGATGATAGGAGGAATGTTAACGGTTTTTTTCTTTGCCAGACTGTGGAGGAGAGCGCATATTTTGACCGATGTCGAGTTCATTGAACTCAGATATTCGGGTAAAGCTGCATCATTTCTCAGGGGTTTCAAAGCAATTTATCTCGGAATTTTTATGAACTGCATTATCATGGGTTGGGTGAATCTGGCTCTCGGAAAAATATTAAAAGGAATGTTTCCGGGACAGATTAGTGATGCAAATGTAATGTTTTTTATACTGGCGATTATGATTGTTACTGCAATAATTTCCGCAATGTCGGGTTTATGGGGTGTTGCAGTGACGGATTCATTTCAGTTTATAATAAAAATGACAGGTTGTATAATTCTTGCAATATTAGTCGTGAACTCTCCGCAAATCGGAGGTGTTTCAGGATTACAGGCAAAGCTTCCGGAATGGGCTTTGAAATTTACTCCCCAGATTGGAAGTGTAAATACTATAGGCGAAACCGGTGGAATATTCATGATGACGATTTCGACCTTTTTAGCATATATTGGAGTTCAATGGTGGGCAAGCTGGTATCCAGGTGCCGAGCCAGGTGGCGGGGGCTATGTAGCACAAAGAATGATGTCCGCCAAAAATGAGAAACACTCACTACTTGCAACATTATTCTTTCAAGTTGCCCACTATTGTTTACGTCCCTGGCCATGGATAATCGTGGCTCTTTCCGCAATTGTACTTTATCCTGACCTTCCAACTGCAGACAAAGGTCTCGGCTATGTAAAAGCTATGAACGATTTTCTGCCCGTCGGTTTAAAAGGATTATTACTTGCGACATTTTTTGCTGCATCGATGTCAACTATAGCAACGCATTTAAACTGGGGAACATCTTATTTCATAAATGATTTTTACAAAAGGTTTTTAAAACCGAATGAAACCGATAAACATTATGTTGCCGCATCAAGGTTAATGACGGTTGTATTTATGATTGTAGCTGTTTTAATTACGAATTTTATGACAACGATCTCCGGAGTCTGGGCATTTGTAATAGAATGTGGTGCCGGACTAGGACTTGTTTTAATTTTAAGATGGTTCTGGTGGAGAGTAAATGCAATCAGCGAAATTGTTGCAACAATGACTCCTTTTGTTGTTTACGGCGTATTACATTTTGGAAATTTCAGTGTTAAGTTTCCGCAGACATTATATATTATAGTACCGATAACAACTCTTGCCTGGATTATTACTTCATTTGTTACTAAACCTACTAAAGAAGAAACATTGCTTAATTTTTATAAGCGTGTTCATCCGGGCGGATTCGGCTGGAAGAAAATTGCCGCAAAACTTCCCGAAGTTAAGCCAGATAAGGGTTATGGAGTACTATTCCTTGACTGGGGACTTGGTGTTATATTACTTTATTCATTCTTATTTGGTATTGGAAAATTAATATTTGGAGATTATTTATTAGGAATTATTTTTATAACAACAGGTTTGATTTGCGGTGCAATAATTTTAAAGCACGTCAGTTATCTTGGCTGGGATGAAAAGTTTGAATAATAAGTAATAATTTGGATTTTTCTTTTCATTTGTTTTTTTTAAAACAGATCTCAATAACTCAATATAATTTAATGGCGAAAACTTTAAAATCAATAAAGGAAGCAATAAAACCCGAAAAGATTCAAACAACCTATTTCGTCGGAATTTTCCTAATTTCCTTAGCTACCCTGCTTCTTGAATTTTCAATGACAAGAGTTCTTTCTGTATCGTTGTGGTATCATTTTGCGTTTATGATTATCAGTGTTGCATTGCTTGGTTTCGGAGTTAGCGGTGTTGTACTTACGATAAGTAAGAAAATCAGTGCAATAAAAACCGAAAAATTGCTGACAATATTATCGATGTGTTTTGGAGTGAGCGTGATTGCATGTTTTCTAATTATTAATCTGATTCCTTTCGATCCTTTTAGTCTTTTAACGGATTCACTACAGTTTATATATTTGCCGATTTACTATTTATTGATTACGATTCCTTTTTTCTTCTCCGGATTAATTATTTCAGTATTACTTACAAAATTCAAAAGTGAAGTTTCAAAGCTGTATTTTTACGATTTGCTTGGTGCCGGTTTATCCTGTTTTGCATTTGTTTTACTGATGCCGGAATTCGGCGGGAACGGGATAATGCCGTTTATTGCGGCATTCGGATTCCTCGCATCAATAGTATTCGGATTTAAAAATAACAAAACATATGCTACAGCGGCATTTGTTTTGATGGCAATAGGTTTTACCTTTTTAATCGATAAAGATGAAAGGCTTCCAATCAGTGTTACAGAAAATAAAATTTACGGAAATTACATTGCATCGAGACCCGATTTAAAAATTTTTTCGGGATGGAATACGATTTCAAAAATAGATGTGATGAAAGAAGAAGAACCCTCGCCTGACGGATATGATGTTCAACTTGCGATAATAGATGAAGGAAATGCTTCCACAAATATTCCGAATGTAAAAAGGCTTCCTCCTCAAACAAAACCTGCCGATGCTTCGAATCTTGCATTTGCCTGCGGTAAAGATTCTATTGACAGGGTGTTTATAATAGGTTCAGGAGGCGGAGGAGAAGTTCTTGTAAGTTTATATCACAATGCAAATGAAGTTATCGGAGTTGAGATTAACGGGCTGTTGAATGATTTGATAAGCAATAAACTTGTTTACTGGACAGGACCGTTAATAAAAAACAATAATAACGTGAAGATAATAACAGATGATGCACGCTCGGTAATAAGAAGCGATAAGACTCTGAATGATGTGATTATATCTGCACATACGATTTCCTCATCTGCCGTATCCAGCGGAGCAATGAGCATGGTTGAAAATTATATAATGACCAAAGAAGCAGTTAAAGATTATATTAAGCATATAAAAAGTGATGGAGTTATCTATATCTCCAGACCTGAAACGCAGGTGCCGAAGCTTATTACAACTTTCAGGATTGCTGATAACGAGCTTAAAATTAAGGATGACAAAAGAAACTTCATAGTATTCAAAAGACCATTAAACGATTTTGAAGAAAGTAAAAGTTTTATGGCTGGAATAATTTACAAGAAAAACGGTTTTAATGATTTTGAAGTTATGAATGTAAGGTATGAAGCATCGATGCTGAGCCTGGATATTGAATATGACCCTCTCGGAACCCAGGAGGGAATTTATAAAGATTTGATTGAAACGAACGATATCGAAAGTATGATAAAAGGTAAACCAAATCTTATTCCTGCAACAGATGATAAACCGTTCTTCGATGATAATTTTGGTTTCGGAAATTTCAACTGGACGAACATAAAAGAAACTTTCTCTCAAAATAACAAAGCCATTTTTGCACTCAAAGATAAACCGGTAGCTGAAGTAACACTTGTAGTTATGCTGATTCAGATTGTTGTAATTTCATTTTTATTCCTGATTGCCCCTTTCATTTTTTTGAAAAAGGATAAAGGGGAAAAAATAGAAAAGAAATTTTTAATATATTTCGCTCTGCTCGGGCTTGGATATATTATGCTTCAGATATCAATGATTCAGAAATTCACTTTATTTCTAGGACAGCCGGTTTATACAATGCTGACTGTCATTGCAACTATGCTGGTTGCATCTGGATTGGGGAGTAAATATTCAGTTTTAATAGATACAAAGACACAAAGGCTCAAAGTTTTAGCGATTTTTATTATAATTGGTGTTTATGCAATTTTATTGGGTTTATTGAATCCTATAATTTTTTCAGCTTTATCAAATGCAGGTGTAATAATAAGAATATTAATATCGGTAGTATTGATTTTCCCGCTTGGATTTTTCATGGGCATGCCGTTCCCGATAGGAATTTCTCTTATACGGGACAGTGAAAACAGATACATTCCGTTAGCATGGGCTGTCAACGGATTCTTTTCCGTTATAGGTACTGTATTAACAATGATTTTTGCAATGATATTCGGGTTTAAGATTGTTTTTATATTTACAGGAGTTTTGTATTTAATTGCTCTGGTCTTTATGTCCTTAAGATTAAAAAGAATTTTCGTATATTTGTAAGATTTTATTATAATTTTTAATTTTATTAACATATGTCAGAAGATCATTATCACAAAAAAACGCTTGCAATTTTAGTTGGAGGCGGGCCTGCTCCGGGTATCAATGGTGTTATCAGGTCAGTAACTATTGAGGCAATAAATTCAGGGTTAAATGTTATCGGAATTTATGACGGATTTGAATATCTAAGCAAAGGTGATTCAAGCCATACGACCGAACTCAGGATTGAAGACGTTTCAAGAATACACTATAGCGGTGGAAGTATACTGCATACTTCAAGAGTAAATCCTGCAAAAAGCAGGGAAATGCTTGATGCAACAATTAAAGCTTTAACACAACTTTCCGTAGATTACCTTGTTACAATCGGAGGTGATGATACTGCAACGAGTGCCCACAAGATTGACGAGCTGGCAGCCGGGCAGATTCAGGTTGCACACGTTCCAAAAACAATCGATAACGATTTACCACTACCCGGGAACATGCCAACATTCGGGTATCAGACAGCGAGAGATTTCGGATTCCATATCGTTCAATCGCTGATGGTGGATGCTTCAACCACGAGACGCTGGTATTATGTGGTTACGATGGGACGCAAAGCCGGTCATCTTGCGCTTGGAATTGGTAAAGCTGCGGGTGCAACGCTTACAATTATCGGTGAAGAATTCAGGGATACAACGGTCAGTTTCGAAACAATCTGTGATATACTCGAAGCCTCCATTATAAAAAGAATGGCACAGGGAAGTAACTACGGTATTGCAGTCTTGGCAGAAGGAATCATCACCAGAATAGATTCGGAAGAATTGAAGAATCATCCTTATGTAAATCTTGAAAAGGACCTGCACGGAAATATCAGGCTTTCGGAAATAGATATCGGCAGGATAACAAAAGATGAAGTAAGAAGGAGACTTCGCGAAAGAGGTTTGAATGTAACTATAGTTAACAAAGATATAGGTTATGAATTAAGATGCGCGGCACCTATTCCTTATGACTGCGAATACACGCAGGATTTGGGTTATGCTGCGGTCAGATATTTGTTAACAGGTAATTCGGGTGCTATAGTAACAGTTGATAAGGGACAATTAATTCCTATACAGTTCAAGGATATTATCAATTCGGACGGCAGAATAAACACAAGGGAAGTCGATGTTGATTCCGACAGTTACCAGGTGGCAAGAAAATACATGATAAGGCTTGAAAAGTCAGATTTCGACGAACTGAAGAACGTTGCAAGGCTTGCATTAATTGGTAATATGAAGACAGAAGAATTTATAGAAAAGTATAAGTATCTGACAGATGACCCGCCTGTTAAATATAAGACGGAGCATGTTAAAGAAAATCATGAGCACGCAAAAAACAAAAATAAAAAATAAAAATTTATTTTTATTTTAAGTTTAATATCCCGTTCCCGTGCTGACGCACGGGAACGTTTTGTTAGTGAAGTGTTTTATAGTAATCGTAATTATTAAAAATAGTTGAATTATGAAAATAGGAGTCTTAACAAGCGGAGGTGATTGTCCGGGTTTGAATGCAGTAATCAGGGCGATTGCAAGGAAAGCTGACCAGTTCGGATATGAAACAATCGGGATAATGAACGGCTGGAAAGGAATTTTCGATGAGAGTTACAAGCAGCTGACACTTCAGAACGTTGCAGGAATAATTAACCGCGGGGGAACAATTTTAGGCACATCAAGATTTTCACCATTCGAACAAAAAGACGGAAAAGATATATTGCTTCACAAAATATCGAGAGAAGGATTCGACGCATTAATTGCAATTGGCGGTGAGGGTTCGATGCATATTGCACAGCTTGCTTACGAAGCAGGTATTAATGTAATCGGTGTACCTAAGACGATAGATAACGATATTTACGGTACTGATTTTACATTTGGTTTTGACACTGCTGTCGGAATCGCAACAGAGGCAATAGACAGGCTGCATACCACGGCAGAATCTCATCACAGGATAATGCTTCTGGAAGTAATGGGAAGGCACGCGGGGTGGATTGCACTTTATTCAGGCATCGCAGGCGGTGCTGATGTGGTTGTTATTCCCGAAAAGAAAACCAAGATTTCCGAAATAGTCGACGTTTTAAAAAGCCGTTATAAAAGAGGAAAACTGTTTTCAATAGTAGTAGTTGCTGAAGGAGCAGAGTATCTCGAAGAAGAATTGAAACCTAAGACAGGCAAGAAAAAACTGGATGATTTCGGCAGGGAACGGCTTGGAGGTATCAGCTATTATCTTGCTGAAGAACTTGAAAAAAGAACCGGCTTTGAAACAAGGGCTACGATACTTGGTTACATTCAACGAGGCGGAATGCCGTCTGCATTTGACAGGGTGCTTGGAACGAGATTCGGAGTTTATTCTGTCGAAATGATTAAGGCAGGAAAGTTTGGAAGGATGGCAGCGATACAATCTAATATTATTACGGATATCCCGATTAAAGAGGTAATAGGCAAATTGAAGTTAGTTGACCTTGAACTTTATAAAGTCGCACAGGTTTTCTTTAAATAATATTCATCATATTACTGTTGGACAATAAAAAAATTCCACACTCAATTCATTCCAGCGGACTGCTCACGCGGCTTGGTATGTTTACCGCTTTAATGATAGTAATAAGTTCCATGATCGGCTCGGGTGTATTCAAAAAAATTGCACCGATGTCCGTAGAACTCGGCTCGCCGGGCTTGATACTTCTCTGCTGGCTCATTCCGGGAATAATAACACTCTTCGGGGCTGCTACCAATGCGGAAATCGCCGGACTTATCGCAGAACCCGGAGGGCAGTATGTTTATTTTAAAAAGATGTATGGTAATTTTTTCGCGTTTCTATATGGCTGGTCTTGCTTTTCCGTGATTCAATCGGCCTCGATAGCTGCAATAGCTTATATATTTTCCCAATCCGTTAATGCGGTTATTCCTCTTCCTCATTTACCCGAGCATATTGAAAAGATTTCTTTGTTTGGAATATTCCTGCCGTTCGATGGATTCGGTGTTAAAGCGCTGACAATATTTACGCTGATTTTTCTCTCTGCGGCTAATTATTTCGGAGTTGTATTCGGCGGAGTAATCACAAACATTTTCACCATACTAAAAGTTATCGGTATTTTTGCAATTATTGTTTTAGGATTATCAATAAGCGGGGGGAGCATTTCAAATGTAGCGCCTTTACTGGAAAGGCCTGGTTACGAATACGGGACTTCGCTCGGGTTATTCGGGGCGATGTTTGCTGCAATGCTCGGGGCTTTCTGGGCTTATGACGGTTGGAATAACATCGGATATCTCGGTGGTGAAATAAA
>PMIW01000179.1 GCA_003158365.1 Ignavibacteriota bacterium
CAAAGCTTTAACCCTGCCATGATATAAATATCCGTTTCTGTCAAATACTACTTCCTTATAATCTGTAGCAATAGCTTTACCGGCAAGCATTTTACCGATAACCTTGCTTTTCGCGACTTTTCCTTTAATCTCTTTTAAACCGTCAATGCATTCTTTGGATAACGAAGAAACAGATAATAAAGTTTTAGAATGAACATCGTCAACCAGTTGAGCATAAATATTATTCAGACTGCGGTATACCACGAGTCTTGGTCTCTCAGGAGTTCCATTCACTTTTTTTCTTATCTTGAATTTTATTTTATCTCTTCTATTTAAATTTTTCTTGTTCACGATTTTTATCTAAATAAACTTTATAAACTTAATATAATTTAAAAACTTACTTTGCTGCTGTTTTTCCTGCTTTTCTTCTTATCTTTTCATAATCGTATTTTATACCTTTTCCTTTATATGGTTCCGGTTCCCTGAATGACCTTATTTTAGCAGCAACAAGGCCGACAAGTTGTTTATCAATTCCGCTTATTACAATGGATGTCGGAACGGGTACTTCAATTTTTACATCCGGGGGAGCAACAAATACTATCGGATGAGAATAACCCAGAAGTAGTACTAATTTTTCACCTTTTAATTCAGCTTTATAACCAATACCTACCAACTCAAGTTTCTTTGTAAATCCTTCTGTAACACCTGTTACGAGATTCTGCAGCAAAGCTCTGTAAAGTCCGTGCAATGCTTTGTTCTTTTTATAATCATTTTCTCTTGTAAAAACTACTTCGTTGTCTTTCACATCGACATCTATTCCACCTGTTATTGACATGCTCAAAGTGCCCTTAGGACCTTTAACTTCAATTACGTTGTCCAGTCTTTTAATTTGAACACCTTTAATAATCTCAACCGGTTTTTTACCAATTCTGCTCATATATTTAATTTACTTTTTTTATATTAAAATTACCAAATAGCGCAAATTACTTCTCCGCCAATCTGGAGTTTTCTTGCTTCTTTTTCCGTCATCAAGCCCTTTGAAGTAGACACGACTGCAATTCCCAAACCATTACGTACCCTTGGAAGATTTTCATATTTCACGTATTTTCTAATTCCGGGTTTGCTTACCCTTCTTAATCCTTCAATCACATTTACGCCGTTATTGTATTTGAGTTTAACCGATAAATATTTCTTACCGTCATTCTCAACCAAGGAATAATCGCTGATATAACTTGTCTTTTTCAATATCTCAGCAATACCTACTTTCATTTTTGATACCGGAATATCAACAGATTTTTTTTCAGCTTTTATCGCATTTCTCACTCTAGTTAAAAAATCTGCAATTGGATCTGTCATAGACATAAAATAAATTCTCCGTTTTAAAATTTTACCAGCTTGATTTAACAACACCGGGAATCTTTCCTTGTAAAGCCAATTCCCTGAACACAAGTCTAGATACACCAAATTTCCTGTAATAGCTTCTTGCTCTTCCAGTAACAAGGCACCTGTTATGCAACCTTGTTGCACTGCTATCTCTGGGCAGCTTTGCTAATGCAGCATAATCACCTTTTTCCTTGAGTTCTTTTCTTTTCTCAGCATATTTTTTTACAGTCGCTACTCTTCTTTCTTGTCTCGCTATTGATGATTTTTTGGCCATTCTTTATTTTTTATTATTTAATATTTTATTTCGTAAAAGGCATTCCAAACTGTTTCAAAAGTTCGAACGCTTCTTCATCTGTTTTTGCACTTGTTGCAAAGGTAATATCGAGTCCGCTTATTCTCTGTACGTTATCTACGTTTATTTCGGGAAATATTATCTGCTCTTTGATGCCAATTGTATAATTGCCTCTACCGTCAAAACTTTTATCGGACAGGCCCCTGAAATCTCTGATTCTTGGGATTGTAATATTAACAAGCCTGTCAAGAAATTCATACATTCTGTCATTTCTTAAAGTCACCCTTACTCCTATATTCATTCCCTCGCGGAGTTTGAAATTCGATACAGATTTTTTTGCTTTTACTACTGTAGGTCTTTGACCGGCGATTGCTTCAATTTCTTTAACAGTGGTATCAATAATCTTTGGATCTGCAACTGCTGCTCCGACTCCGACATTTAAACATATTTTGTTTAATTTGGGAGCCTGCATTGTATTTTTATAATTAAATTTTTTAATCAGTTCAGGAACAATTTTTTCCCTGTAATGTTCCATAAGCCTTACCGGTACTTTTTCCTCAACGAATTTTTCTTTTGAATCCTTCGCGCCTTTTTTACCTTTTTGCGAATCTCCTGCCGGTTTCGAATCTTTTTTTCTGTCTTCCTTTGTTTTTGCCATAAAAATAATTAACTAATTAAAATTTCTCCAGATTTTTTGCTTTTTCTCATTCTTTTTATTTTGCCCGAAACTTCATCTTTCACTACTTCCACACCAATTCTTGTCGGCTGATTTGTTTTAGGACACATAAGTTCGACATTGGTAATATTAATAGGAGCTTCTCTTCTGACTATTCCGCCCTGCTGATTTTTCTGATTCGGTTTTGTATGTCTGTGTACAATATTAACGCCCTCAACTATAACTCTTCCTTTATTTCAGTCAATGAACAATACTTTTCCAATTGTACCTTTTGAGTTTCCGCTTATAACCTTGACTGAATCGTTTTTCTTTAATCTTGTTTTTACCATTTTTTTAATCTTTAATCTTTTAATCTTAAGAATCTTACGAATCTTATGAATCTTAATTTTAAATTACTTCCGGAGCAAGAGATATAATTTTCATGAACTGCTTTTCTCTCAGTTCCCGGGCTACAGGTCCGAAAATTCTTGTTCCTCTTGGTTCATTCTGGGGATTTATAAGAACTGCAGCATTTTCATCAAATTTAATGCAACTTCCGTCTTTTCTCTTCACTTCTTTTACTGTTCTTACTATTACTGCTCTTGATACTTCACCTTTTTTTACAGCGCCACCGGGTATCGCGGATTTTACCGATACAACTATTATATCACCCAAACTTGCATATCTTCTGTCAGATCCTCCAAGTACACGTATGCATCTCACGGATTTTGCGCCGGAATTATCTGCTACTGTTAAATTTGTTTCTTCCTGTATCATAATATATTATATATATTCTATTACAATTTATTAATAAATAGGCGATTAGCCGCCTCTATTTCAAAAAAATAATTTATTTAGCTTTTTCGACTACTTCAACCAAACGCCATCTTTTCTGTTTGCTAAGAGGTTTAGTTTCCATTATTTTAACAATATCTCCTTCAGTACATTCGTTTTTTTCATCATGAGCCATAAATTTCGTCGTCTTTTTGAAGTATTTCTTATAAATAGGATGTTTTACTCTCTTCTCAATGGCAACAGAAATGGACTTATCCATTTTATTACTGGTAACGACGCCTATACGTGTTTTCCTTTTTGTCTGCCTTTTACTTTGAGAAACTGTGTTTTTTTCTTCGTTCATTAATCTATGATTCTTTATGCTTTTTTATTTTCTTCTTTTTCTCTTTCTTTCAAAACTGTCAAAATCCTTGCTATTACTTTTTTTGTATTTGCAATTGATTTGAAATTTTCAAGCTGTCCCGATGCATGCTGAAAACGAAAATTTTCCAATGCTTCATAATTGTCTTTTAAAGTAGTCTTCAAATCCTTCGTTGCTAAATCTCTTATTTGATATGTTTTCATTTTTGTATATTTTTACTATTACAATAAATTGCCTGTTAAATTTTTACATTGCAATTCTTTTCACAAATTTTGTTTTTATCGGTAATTTATGAGCTGCAAGTCTGAAAGCTTCTTCAGCGACAGTCTGTGTTACACCGTCCACCTCAAACATAATTTTTCCGGGAAGTACAACAGCGACCCAGTATTCAGGTGCGCCTTTTCCTTTACCCATTCTTGTTTCAGCGGGTTTTTTAGTAACAGGTTTATCCGGAAATATTCTTATCCAAACTTTACCGTCTCTTTTCATATGTCTGGTTAAAGCTATTCTTGCTGCTTCTATCTGCCTGTCAGTTATCCAAGCAGCATCCAGCGACTTTAAACCGTATGAACCGAAAGCTACAAGATTTCCTCTTTGAGCTTTTCCTCTTCTGTTTCCTTTTTGTGATTTTCTAAACTTAACTCTTTTGGGCATTAACATATAGCTATAACTCCAGAATTTTAATAATTATTTTTTGATAACTTTTCTCCCCTGCAAATCCAGACCTTAACACCGATGGCACCATATATTGTATGTGATGTAACCGAAGCATAATCTATATCGGCTCTTAATGTCTGCAAAGGAATTCTACCTTCTTTATACTGCTCGCTTCGTGCAATTTCCGCTCCGCCAAGCCTGCCGCTGCACATAACTTTTATTCCTTCTGCTCCCATTCTCATTGTAGAAGTAATTGATGATTTCATTGCTCTTCTGAATGATACGCGGTTTGCAAGCTGCTGTGCAATACTTTCCCCGACTAACTGCGCGCTTAGTTCCGGTTTCTTAATCTCGTTGACGTTAATCTTAACCTCTTTGTTCGTAATTTTCTTGATTTCGTTTTCAAGCTGGGTTATTTCTTTTCCGCTCTTGCCAATTACAAATCCCGGACGCGAAGTAAATATTGTGAGAGTAATTTTTTTAAGTGTTCTTTCAATCAATACTTTCGCAATACCTGCTTTTTCAAGTCTTTTTTTCAAATATCCCCTAATAAGAGAGTCTTCTTTAAGCTTTGATGCAAAACTCTTCTCATCATACCAATTTGAGTCCCAGGTATTGATGACTCCTAATCTGAAACCTATGGGGTGTGTTTTCTGTCCCAATAAATCTCCTTAAAATAAGTTTTTAATTTAACTATGATTTACTTTCAATATGTTCCACCACTAATGTTAAATGTGATGAACGTTTCTGTATCCTGAATGCTCTTCCCTGTGGTGCCGGGAGCATTCTTTTCAATGACGGTCCACCGTTTACATAAGCTCTTTTTACAATCACATCTTCTTTATTTATTCTGCCGGTATCAATTTTTCTGACTAAATTCGAATATGCAGACAGCAATGTTTTTTCCACGACTTTAGCTGCATTTTTATTTGTAAATTTCAAAATTGCAAGTGCTTCGTCAACTTTTCTGTTTCTTATCAAATCGACAACCAGTCTCATTTTTCTGGGTGAGGACCCGATATACCTTGTTAATGCTCTTGATTCCATTATTTGGCTGTTCCTCCTGTTGCTTTTTCTTCTTTTCTCTGTCCTGAGTGGGCTCTGAATGTACGTGTATGTGCGAATTCTCCAAGTTTGTGTCCAACCATATTTTCCGAAACAAAAACGGGGATGAATTTATTCCCGTTATGGACTGCAAATGTATGGCCTATAAAATCAGGTGTAATAGTACAGGCTCTCGCCCAGGTTTTTACTACCTTTTTTTGATTTTTTTCATTCAGCTTTTCAACTTTCCCAAGCAGCTTATAATCTATATTTGGACCTTTTTTTAATGATCGGGACATTTATTATTTCCTCTTTTTTACTATGTATTTATCAGAAATATTTTTCTTCTTTCTTGTTTTATATCCTTTTGCTGGTAAACCCCACGGGCTGACCGGATGTCCGCCGCCTGATGTTTTACCTTCACCGCCGCCCATTGGGTGATCAACAGGGTTCATCGCAACACCGCGAACGTGTGGTCTTTTACCCATCCATCTTGATCTTCCTGCTTTTCCAATGCTGATATTCTCGTGGTCTATATTTCCGACGATACCTATCGTTGCTTTGCATTCACTCTTAATCATCCTGACTTCACCTGAAGGAAGTTTAATCTGGCAGTATTTTTCATCTTTTGCAACTATTTGTGCGGATGCTCCTGCACTTCTTGCAATCTGACCGCCTTTTCCGGGTTTCAATTCAACGTTATGTATGAATGTTCCTACCGGAATTGAAGAAACCATCATCGTATTGCCCGTTTTGATTTCAGCTTCATTCGATGACTGGATGACTTCACCAACTTTTAATCCGTCATAAGCTATAATATATGATTTGCTTCCGTCAGGATATTGAATCAAAGCAATTCTGGAAGTTCTGTTCGGGTCATATTCAATTGCAATTACTTTTGCTTCTTCTGAACTTGTTCTTTTAAAATCTATGATTCTGTATCTTCTCTTGTGTCCGCCGCCTCTGTGTCTGGAAGTAACTCTTCCCAAATTATTTCTTCCCCCGGATTTTTTCAGAGGAGCTAATAATGATTTCTCTGGCGTAGTTTTTGTTATCTCATCAAATGAAGATATCGAATAATATCTCGTTGCCGGCGTAGTCGGCTTTAGCTTTCTCAGTGCCATTATCGTAAATGTTTATCGAAATTATTGCTTCAAAAAAATTATAAACGATAAATTACCGAAATTTTTAAAAAATGTCAATATAATTAAAATAATATACTATGAGTATGTTACACTGCCATTTGGGGTTAACCAATGGTTGCAAATATTAATTGAATTATGTCTGTAAAAAAATGATAATTATAATTATATTTATTTATTCATAATATTAAAAACAAATTAATAAAACAGGATATCTGAAATATGCAAAAAAATTAATATTGATATATTATAAAATTTTTTTTAAATTATACTGTATCTTTTAAAAACCAAATATAAGGAGAAATTTTAATGAGGAACAAATTACTTATTATTACGTTATTAGTTTTATTTTCATTTATTGGTTCTTCAACATTTGCACAATCCGCTTATATTAAATTAGGCGGCGGTTATGGTTTAAGTTTAGCTTCACAAATGATATACGATCAAAGTACTACTCCAGCAACTACCTGGGATAATAAATACGGTTCATTTGGAGAAGGTATTAATTTTCAGGCAGGTTTTGGATATAATATTAACAGTAATTTCGCTTTAGAATTAGCCGGTTCATATTTATTAGGTAAAAAGTTCGAAAATACAGTCGGGACAACGACCAATAAATATTACGGAAACACTATTACCATTCAGCCATCCGTAGTTATTAAAGCTCCTATGAAAGATGTTACACCTTATACCAGATTTGGTATGGTTATCGGTATCCCATCATTATTCCAGGAAGTTACATCCACATTAGTAACAGGAACTGATAAATTCAAAGAATCAGGCGGAGTTGCTTTAGGAGTACAGGGTGCTGTTGGTATGAATTTTAAAGCAGGTAAGCATCTTGGAATTTTTGCCGAAGTATTTGGAATCGGTATGAATTATGGTCCAAGTCAAAGAGAAAATACAGAAACATTTGCAGGAGTGACAGCAGATCCTTTAGTTACTTATGGTGAAACCGGTACATATGCAACAGCAAACACAGAAGCAACGCCAAGAAGATCGTTAAGCAGTTTCGGATTAAATCTTGGTCTGACATACACATTCGGTAAATAAATTCGCATCGTAATAAATTCGTATCATTTAGATTTTAAAAAAGCCGGGTACCTTAGGTACCCGGCTTTTTTTGTACTTCATTATAAATAAAAATACTTATTTACTTAACTTTATCACCGAAAAGATTTTCTATAATTTCAAGTATATTTACATTATCAGCTTCGGCATTAAAATTCAATATCAGTCTGTGCCTTAATACTGATTTGGATATTTTCTTAATATCATCGATATTAGGACTGAATCTTCCTTCAAGCGCCGACAAGGCTTTTGCCCCCAGAATAAGATACTGGGAAGCGCGCGGTCCTGCTCCCCAGCTAATGTAATCTTTTATGAATTTCGGTGAATTCTGATTTGCAGGTCTTGATTTTGAAACAATATCAACCGTATATTTTATAATTTCATCAGCAACGGGTACTTTTCTTATCAGTTCCTGGAATTCAATTATTTCCTCTTTGGAAAAAATAATTTTTACGTCAGGCATATACATTCCTGTGGTCTTTTTTATTATTTCCTCTTCTTCGGAATTACTCGGATAGTCGAGCCACAGGTTGAACATGAACCTGTCGAGCTGTGCTTCCGGCAATGGATACGTGCCTTCCTGCTCTATCGGGTTTTGCGTTGCAAGAACAAAAAATGGTTCTTCGAGCGTATATGTAATACCCGCTGCAGTAACCTTATGTTCCTGCATAGATTCAAGAAGTGCCGACTGTGTTTTAGGAGGTGTCCTGTTAATTTCATCAGCAAGAATAATATTTGCAAACACGGGACCTTTTATGAATTTAAATTTTTCACCGCTGTTATCAGCATTATCAAATATTTCGGTACCCGTAATATCTGAGGGCATCAAATCAGGAGTAAACTGTATCCTGCTGAATTTCACACCAAGCACATCCGAAATTGTTTTTACTATCAATGTCTTTGCCAGACCCGGAACACCTATCAGAAGGCAATGTCCTTTTGATAAAATCGATATTATTATCTGCTCAATAATTTTGTCCTGTCCCACAATTACCTTAGCTATCTCACTCCTGAGGATTTTGTATTTTTCGTTTAATTTTTGAACGAGTTCCGTATCTGTTTGAATATTGCTCACCGGCATATTTATTTTTATTATACTTTTTTAATATTATTTAACTATACTTCCCTACAACTCTTCGATATTATTTAATACATCCACCTGTGCAATTTGTTCCATAGTCTCTTTTATAATTTCCACTTTTCCCGCAATGGAAATTACAAGATTACCGGGATGGAGGTATTTTTCCGAAACATTTCTAATATCTTCCAGAGTAACCGCATTTATTTTCGAGATAAATGTATCATAAAAATCTTTCTCAATGCCATATAATTCGAGATTGATGATTTTGTTTGCAATTGCATTTGGAGTCTCCAACTGAAGGGGGTAGCTTCCTGTCAGGTAATTCTTGACCGATTCAAGTTCCTCTACAGTTACATATTCATTTTTTATTTTGTCAAGCTCACTGATGATTTCTTTTATTGCATTATAGGTCAGAGAATTTTCGACACTTGTTTCGACGCAGAAGTCACCTGAATGTTTCCTGAAATTAAAATATGACCTCGCTCCGTAAGTGTATCCATTGATTTCCCTGAGATTCTTGTTTATGCGTGATGTAAAATATCCGCCAAGCAAAGTATTCATAGCAACAACCGGAAAGTAATCGGGATTCTTCCTGTCAAAGCCAAGGTGTCCCAGCAATACCTCCGACTGCACTGCTCCTTTTTTCTCAATTGCAAATACTTTAGTCTTGGTCAGCGAGTCTTTTTTATAAATCGTCCTGTCATAAACGGATTTTTTTTTCCAGCCGTCAAATTTCGATTTGATTAAGGAGATTGCATCCGAACTTTTTATATCGCCTACAATTGCTATTATCAAATTCCCGGGCAGATAGAATTTATCAAAAAATTCTTTTATATTCTTTCTTTGAAATATATTGACAGAACTTATTTTTCCTTCGATGTTTAATTTGTATGGTGAATTTTCATAAACATTTTTCTTAAATCCCCTTTCGGCAAGAAAACTACCTTCATCGAGACAGGAAAGCAGTGAATTTGCAATCTGCTGTTTTTCCCTTTCCACTTCTTCGTCGAGAAATGCAGGGTTCATCAGTAAATCAGATACAATATCGAATAACCCGGTAAAATATTTTTTTAAAGATGTCAATGATAAGTATGTCGCATCATATTCACACCCTCCTGAAATCGAAGCTCCGTGAAAATCAATTATCTCGGCGACTTCCACTGCATTCATTTTATCCGTTCCTTTGACAAGCAAATCGGAAGTTAAAGATGCGAGACCGGATGAGTCTTCTCCGAACGCTAAATCATCATATGTGCCTGTTTTAATTACAAATTTCACAGAGATTAAAGGCAGTTTATCATCTTCAATCACAAATACTTTAATTCCATTGTGAAGTTTATCTTCAAAATAAGCAGGAAATTTTACATCCTTTGATTTCATTACTACAGGAGGTTTGGACCTGTCTAAATTCGCATAATCAACACTCATATTTATTCCTTTGGCAAATAGCTTAAATTAACTCTTTGATTTTTATTTAAATACTTATTGGATATATTTATTATATTATTTCTGTTAATGCTTTCATACATATTAATTTCATTTATAAGGCTTTCATAGTTTCCAAACAAAGTTTTATACTCGGATAATTTTTCTGATAAGAATACTGAAGAACTGAATTTTGCAAAATAACCCGTTTCCAGTTTATTTTTTGCCTTCTGAATTTCTTCATCTGATATATTACCATTTTTAATTCTTTCTAAAATATCATCAAATTTCATTTCGAGTTCTTCAACTTTAACACCTTTTCTTGCAATTAAATTAACGAAAAAAATGCTAATATGTTCCATTCCGTAAATCATTGACTCTGCTTCATTCGCCATTTGCGAATTATAGACCATCTCATTATACAATTTAGAGCTTTCCCCAGCAGTAAATATTTTATTCAAGATCTGCATTTCGTAATATTCCCTGCTGCCGATTTTCGGAATAAGATAAAACATAAATTTACCGGGTAACTGCACATCACTTATTATAGTGGAGGAATTCTCTTTTATTAAGTATCCGTCGGTAAATTTTTTTCTCGGGATTTTTTCACCTCTTTCAATTCCACCATAATATTTGGTGACCAGTTTTTCAGTTTCCGAATAATCAATATCCCCAACTATGCTTAATACAGCATTATTGGGTTTGTAAAACCTGTTGAAGAAATCTTCAGCATCCGATAATTTCAGATTTTCAATGTTATCTTTAAAACCGATTACCGGCCATCTATACCCGCTTGTTTTGAATAATCTACCACTGCTTTCCTCTTCAAGCGAACCGTACGGCACATTATCCTGAGTCTGAAGTTTTTCTTCGAGCACTACGCTTTGCTGTACCTTAAAACTTTCTTCGGAAATTCCGAATCCCGTCAGCCTGTCAGAATCCAGCCACAGGCCAAGTTCCAGCTTCGTTGAAGGCAGAACAAGATAGTATCCTGTCATATCCCACGAAGTATATGCATTGCTGTCGCCGCCGTTATTATTTAATATTTCATCGAACTCGCCTTTACCTGTATTGGGCGACCCTTCGAACATAAGATGTTCGAGAAGGTGCGCAATTCCCGTTTTATTTTCCTCTTCATCTTTCGAGCCGACATAAAATGTCATATTCATAGACATAATTGGCAGTTCACTTCGCTTCGACATTATCACCTTCATTCCGTTCGGCAGTTCAAATTCCTTAATATCCAAATGTAATTTTATATTATCACTCACTTAGTTTTTCGGTAAATATGTTAATAATAATTTCGGTACAAAAAATAAATATTTTTTGACCGATTCAATGATATCATCTTTCCTGACGCTTAAATATTTCTGAAGATTGCTGTTAACCCTTCCGGTATCATTATAGAAGAACCAGCAATTGAACAAATCTCCGTTAATATTATGCAGTGTTGCCATCCTGGCATTAAATGCATAATCCAGTTTATTCTTTATTTTCAGGTATTCAGCATCTTTAATTCCATTTCTTACAAAATCGTTTATGCCGTCAGTAATTTCCTTTTCAATTTCCTCATTATTTGAATCAGGATAAGCCACAGCTGTTATTATAAATACTCCGGTTTCCAGAAACTGATATTTTGTAGCACTTATAGATTTTAAAAGCTTCTTTTCATAAACGAGATTCCGATAAAGCCTGCTGCTGCGGTTATTCGCGATAATGTTAGCAAAATATTCCATAGTATATTCTTCCTGACTTCCTGCCGCGGGAATCGGAAAGCAAAAATATAAAACAGGAAGTTTAATATTATCGTAAATTTTCAGTCTTCTGTCTTCGGTGAAAATTTCAGGAGTTTTATAGTTTCTGTTTAATTTCTTACTTTTATTAATTTTTCCGAAATATTGATTTATCATATCAATAGTTTCGGGATAATCTATATCACCGGATATTAATAGTGCAGAGTTATGAGGAGAATAATAATTATAATGAAATTCTTCTGCTTCCAATTTTAAAAACGACCTTATATCTTCCTCATTACCTATTGTAGCGATTTCATAAGAAGAGCCTTTAAATAATATTTTTAATATATTAATCATTGCAGTTCCGTAAGGTGCATTATCATAATTCTGCATTTTTTCCTGAATCACTACATTTTTCTGATTCAAAAGATTTTCTTCGGATAAATCTATTTCATTCATCCTGTCGGATTCGAGCCACAGACCTGTTGCGAGATGATTGGAAGGAAGATTTTCATAATAGACCGTCATATCCTGACTTGTAAATGCATTGCAATATCCGCCTGTTCTCTGGACAAATTCGAAATGGTCGCCTTTTTTAATATTCTTCGAGCCTTGAAACATCAGATGCTCGAAAAGGTGCGCCACGCCCTTCTTGCCTTCGGTTTCATCCTTCGAGCCGACCTTGTATCCCACCATAATATTTACAATAGGTTTGGATTGGTCCTTGTGCAGGATGCAGTGTAAATCGTTTTCCAGTTTAAATTCAACAAAATCAATCATAAGAAAAATAAGAACTCAAATTACTCTATTAAAGTTTAAAATGCAGGGGAAAAAGAAAAACATAAAAAGATTAATAATTTAAAACAAGTTTTTCATTCAAAAATCATCTAAAAAAATGAATTATATATTTCAAGATGTTTATATATCTTGGAATTAGAACTTTAGATTATAAATTTTGTTTTAATACATAAATACTCAAAACTGAAATGAATAAAAAGATTTATTTAATACCGGTGGTTATATTCTTCTCTTTATTAATAATACAGAATTCCGTATTTGCCCAATTCGGAAAAAACAAAGTGCAGTACAAGGAATTCAAATGGCAGTTTATTCAGACAAAGCATTTCGATATTTATTTTTCGCAGGACGGATATGACCTTGCTGAATTTGCCGCATCGGTTGCGGAAAGTTCCCTCGTATCGCTGTCAAGAAATATGAATTACAATATAAGCAACAGGATTCCGCTTATTGTATTTAACTCACATAATGAATTCCAGCAAAATAATGTAATAGACGAATATCTTCCCGAAGGTGTGGGCGGTGTTACGGAGCTTTTCAAAAACCGCGCACTGGTTCCGTTCGAAGGCGATTATGAGCAGTTCAGGCATGTTATACACCACGAGCTAACGCACGCATTTATGAACGATATGTTTTACGGAGGTTCGATTCAGAATATTATTTCCAGAAATATAACGCTTAATTTTCCACTGTGGTTTAACGAGGGAATGGCTGAGGTGCAAAGCCTTGACGGGCTGGATAAAGCCACTGATATGTACATAAGAAACCTAACGATAAATGATTATCTTCAGTCAATTGATTATGCAAACGGATATCTTGCGTACAGGGCGGGGCAAAGTTTTTTTGCATTCCTTGAAGATACATACGGGAAATATAAAATCGGAGAGCTTGTAAATAATATTAAAAGCCTGAATGATGTAGAAGCGGGATTTCACGAGACATATAAACTGAGTTTAGAAAAATTATCAGATAAATGGATTAAAGAAATTAAAAAAACTTACTGGCCTGAAATAAAAACAAGGGAAGATGTGCCTGATTTTGCAAAAGAATTAACCGACCATACGAAGGACGGCGGGTTTTATAATGTGTCTCCGGTAATTTCTCCCGACGGAACAAAATTTGCATTCATATCAAACCGCGATGACCAGTTCGATGTATTTATTGCTGATGCCAAGACAGGCGAAATATTAGACAAGGTAGTAAAAGGAAATACATCCGCAAATTTCGAAGAACTTCAGGTCCTCACGCCCGGTTTGTGCTGGTCGCCTGACGGAAAAAACATTGCCATCAGCGTAAAGGCGGGTGAAAATGATGCAATATTCATTATTAATGTGAAAAGCGGTGACCAGAGAAAAATCACGACTGATTTCAATTCAATCACTTATGTAAACTGGTCTCCCGATAAAAATAAACTTGCATTTGTCGGCTCGACACCAAAAGAATCGAATATTTATATTTACAATTTAAGTACAAACGGAATTGAAACTGTGACGAATGATATATTTTCGGATTACAATCCAACATGGTCTCCCGACGGTAAGGAAATTTATTTTTCATCAGACAGGGGTAAATATACAAGTGCCGATTCCATACCCGAAAACTTTAAAATGGCAACATATAATCCTAAAAGCAGGGATTTATACAAAATTGATTTAAGCACAAAATTAATTACAAGAATCACAAATAATCCCGATTCAAAAAACGGATATGCGCAGCTAAGCAGTGACGGGAAAAAATTACTTTACGTCTCTGATGAAAGCGGTATCACGAATATATATTTAAGGGAAGAAGATTCGACAGGCAACCCTGTAGCAAGACCTATAACAAATTCAATAAGTCCTATAGACCAGATTTCACTTTCGAAGGACGGGAAGAAACTTTTATTTAATGCACTGAACAAAGGCGGTTATGATATATATTCAATCGATAATCCATTCGAAAGAAAATTAAATATGGCGAAACTGGAACCTACGAAATTCGTGACTGAAAATATCACGCCGCATGAAATAACAAAAGATACAGTCAGCACGGTTAAAAGAGATACACTGAAAATGGATTCCGCGGTCGTCAGCAGGATAAATGA
>PMIW01000215.1 GCA_003158365.1 Ignavibacteriota bacterium
TTCGTTTCCGACTGGAAACACGAAAGCGAAGCAACACTAAAAATGTTAGATAAACTGACAGACGAATCATTAAAACAGAAGGTATGGGCAGAGGGCAGAACACTCGGTTTTCTCGCCTGGCATATAACCCTCTCTGTCGGTGAAATGATGACAAAAATCGGATTGAATCCGGACTGTCCTTCTGAAGATGCAAAAATGCCGCCGAAAGCAATTGACATTAAAAACACATACGAAAAAGCAGCGACATCTTTGTTCGCAGAGATCGATTCGAAATTAAAAGACGAAATGCTTCACGATGATATAAGTGCATACGGCCAGACATGGAAAAAAGGTGTTATGCTGAAAATGCTTTACAGCCATCAGATTCATCACCGCGGGCAAATGACAGTTTTAATGCGTCAGGCAGGACTAAAAGTCCCGGGAATATACGGACCGGCAAAAGAAGAATGGGCAGCTTTTGGAATGGCGGCTCCGGAATAGACAAAAATACTTGTTTTTTAATTTGCTTTTTATTTTCCAAGATTATATTTTAAGGTGGTCATATTATGCTATTGTTTTATTATGGTTATATACTATAACTATTATAGTAATTTATTATACTTAAAGGGTAAATTTTAAAAACTAATAATCAATCCAGCAATGAAACACTCAACTATCTTAAGAGTGCGTTTTTGTACTTTTATTATTTTATTTTTATTCACTTCTCTAACAACGATAAAAAGTCAGGACGCTTCAAGTGTTGATTTCAATAAGGACGGTTTAAAAGTCGGGGTTGTAAAGAACTCGTGCCTTGTTAAAGTGGAAATTAAGGGCAAGGCAGATATATTAAACCTGAAAGATATATATTCCTTTCTCGGTGTAAATAAACTTGACCGTACTTACCGCTCGATTGCTTCAATAGAGCAAATGAAAGTACAGGGTAAATCCGCTACAATAGACGGTGAAGCAATGCTGTCGGTTATTTCGGGAAACGAAGGAATTATTCTTCTGATAGTAGATGCAAATAACACAAAGAATTTTACTTATACCGCAATCAAGCAAAGGATTGTCCGTAAAGGTGAAACCAAAGACCTTTA
Organism: Ignavibacteriota bacterium; assembly: GCA_003158365.1. Classification (GTDB taxonomy): domain Bacteria; phylum Bacteroidota; class Ignavibacteria; order Tepidaquicellales; family Tepidaquicellaceae; genus FEN-1279. The sequence continues at coordinate 1,077 of PMIW01000215.1, forward strand.
CCACTCTCAGGAAGAAGGCATTCAAAGACCCGACCTTGTTACAATTACAAAAAACGGCGTTGCGTGGTTAAGCTATGGCAACGGCGGATTATATAATCTTAATTTCGTTCCGTTTGTAGTTCCGAAATATATTTCCACTTCCTTCGAAGGGAGCAACTCAACATCACAATGGGATATTGTTGTAAACGAGGGAAACATAACCGTTATGGATGCCAATAAAGTTTTGCTGAAGGTTGAGCTGTTTAACGGTTTCAGTGACGTTGCAGACAGTTTGAATTCAATCGTTAAGTGGGGCGGTAAAACAAGAAACCCGAACAATTTCACTTTCAATATTGTGGAAGATACGCGCAGCATGGCGGGCAACGATGTATTGCTGGAATTTGCACAATCAGACCTCACAAAATTAATTAATTTCACGGAGAAAAATTCTTCATGGGAAAGCATAGAAATTGTAAAACCTTTAGCGAGTATAATACATAATGATGCTTCTTACATTCCCCATGTCGTGATTGCAAGAAACGGCATTGGTATTGTTGAAATACCTAACGAAGGTGATGTTGTGCGTTATTATCACCTCGGGAATAAGCCGTTTGACCCGAACGAAAAAGATAATCCAAAAATTTTCAGACCTGCTTACTCTATAAATGCTTTGGGAAATTTATTCGGTTATATAGAAGTATCCGGAACAGATGCACAGAAAAAATATCTCTCTTTGTTTTCTCCTTTTTACAGGTTCGGAATTAAAATAGAGCTGGGGTTTGATGTTAAACGGGAAACCTCCATATTAACTACAACAAATTCCGTGTTGCTGAGCGAAGGAGAAGGTAATGTCAAATCAACGGTAGGAATAACCGATTTGGATATGCAATAGAGTTTATAGAGTGTGTAGAGTCTATAGAGTTCGTAGAGTAAGAGCGTGATTTTAGTTATTGAGTTATTAAGAAATATAAAATTAAAAGCCCGCGGAGCGATTCGCGGGTTTTTTATTATTCATTATTAATTAGTTCTCTCGCACTCTGAATTGATGCTTTCGTCACATTCTCTCCGCTCAGCATTTTTGCGACTTCTGTTATTTTTTCTTCGCCGGTTATGGATTTTATATCTGCTTTTGTTTCACCTTTGGTTTCGGTTTTACTGACGTATAAATGGTTATCGCTTTTTGCTGCAATCTGCGGAAGATGTGTAATTGAAATTATCTGGTGTGATTTTGAGAGTTCTTTCAGCAGCTTCCCTACTTTGCCTGCGATTCGTCCGCTTATACCGGCATCTATTTCATCGAATACAAGAATCGGAATATTATCCTTTCCCGATAGTGCTGCTTTTATGGAAAGCATAATTCTGGAAATTTCTCCTCCCGATGCCGTTTTTCTGAGAGGTGCAAAATCCCCGCCCTTATTTGTCAGAATCAGAAACTCTATATCATCTATCCCTGTCGATGTGATGTGAATATATTTTTTATCTTTTTTGAATGTAAATAAATTTTCATCTGCGCTTTCATAAAAGTAATGATTTACTTTAAACTCTGCAGATTCGAGTCCGACTTCTTTTAAATACGAATTTACGCTTTTTTGCAGTTCTTTAATTGCTTTTTTTCTCTGCTCTGTAACCTCTGCGGCTTTTTTAAACAATGTATTTTTTCCGGAATCAATTTTTTTCTTCATCTGCTCGATTTCATAATCATAATTTTCAGCAAAATTAAGCTCTTCTGTAAGCGTTTTTGCTTTTTCAATAAGCTCATTTACGCTTAGTTTGTATTTTTTCTTCAGGAAAGTCAAAGCGCCGAGCCTGTCGCGTATTTGTTCAATTCTTGCGGCATCGAAATTTAAAGATTCATTATATTCCGATAAAGTCGCAGAAACATCCTTTAAAGAAATATAAGAAGATTCAACCTCGGCAATCAGTTTTTCCAGCTCGCTGTCGTAGCGGCTTATTTTTTTTAATTCTTTAATCGTGAGTGAGAGTCCTGCTACAATGTTGCTGTCGCCTTCATAGAGCTTCTGTAAGCTCGTATTAAGAGCAAGCGATATCTCTTCTGCATTCTCGAGCTTGCTTAATTCGTTCTCGAGCTGTGTATCTTCTTCCAATTGAGGATTTACATCATTAATTTCCTTCAGTTGAAATTCAATAAAAACTTTTCTTTCGAGCAGGCTGTCTTTTTTACTTACAAGTTCGTTGAATTTTGCAGTTAAATCCTTATAATTTTCATATTCCTTTGAAAACTCTTCAATAATATTTTTATTAGTCAGAAAATTATCGAGAATTTCGAGGTGTGTCTCTTTTTTTAGCAATGACTGGTGTTCATTTTGAGAGTGTATATCAATTATCAGGTTGCCGAATTCCTGCAGGTCTGAATTTGATACGGGCGTATCGTTTATAAAATTCCTGCTGAACCCTTTTTTATACAATTCCCTTCTTAAAATCACATTGTCGCTTTCCCCGTTGAATAAAAGTTCTTTTTCCTTTAAAAACTTTTTAACTTTTTTGCTGTTCCCTATTCTGAAAACTCCTTCAATAACCAGTTTTTCTTTTTCATTCTTTATTATGGAATAGTCAGCCCGTTCGCCGAGAATAAGAGACAGCGCATCGAGTATTATTGTTTTACCTGCGCCTGTTTCACCGGTTAAAATGTTCAGACCTCTGGTAAAGTTCAGCTCTGCTTCTTTTATTATCAGGTAGTTTTTTATGAAAAGTTTTTCTAACATTCTTCTTCCTATTATATTAATATATTATATAAAAAAAAGCTGTAGTAATAGTACTGTTAACATTGTTAAAAAATATGGAATTGTTTTAATAATTAAAAGTAAATAAAGAAAACCTATCTAACAACTTGTCAATAACCTTACCATACATTCGTACTATTGTTTAAAATTAAAAAACATATTTTGTTAATAAGAATCAATTACTAAACACTTATTACCGGCATATTAACAAAAAAGCGTCCCGATAAATCGGGACGCCTTTGAAAAATTTTAGATTATCATTGTAACTGCTATAAAGTACTCAGTATATTCTTAATATCGAATACAACATTTGCAGCGTCTTTATCTTTTTTAATTAAATTCTTTATTAAGTTGTGAGCATAAAGTACTGTTGCGTGGTCCTTGCCTCCGAAATACAATCCGATTGACTGCAGTGTCATGCTTGTAAGTTCTTTTGCAAGATGCATTGCTACCTGCCTGGCAAATGCAATTTCTTTTGTGCGCTTTTTGGATAGTATGCTGTTTTCGGAAACCTTCAGATAATCTGCAACTGTGAAGATAATATTTTCAAGAGAAATTATTTTTGCTTTTTTAATATTACCTACTACGCGTTTAATAACATTTTCTGCAATTTTCATATTAATTTCGCCGTCATAAACAAGCGTGCTTTCCGATATCGTTCCTGCAACACATCCTTCTAATGTCCTGATGCTGTCGGTTACATTTGTAGCAATGTAGTGGATTACCTCTTCGGGTACCTGAATATTAAAATCATTAAATTTTTTCTGAATAAGTGCAACTCTCATTTCCCAGCTCGGAGGTTGAATATCTACCGTTATTCCCCACTTAAATCTCGATACGAGTCTTTCTTCTATATCTTTGAGTTCGCTGAGCGGTTTATCGCAGGAAAATATGATGTGTTTTTTATTATTATAAAGAGTGTTGAATATCTGGTACATAAAATCCTGAGTCGCGGCTTTGCCGCCGAGATTCTGAACGTCGTCCAATATAAGCACATCAAGGGATTTGAAGAATTCATCGAGTTTCTTTATTCCCGTCTTCCCTTTTGAAAATTCTATCCTGTCCTGTGCAATGTGAGTCGTAAATTGAGTTGTAAAATCAGGTGTAGTAGTATAGTATACTTTTTTCTCGGGATATTTTTTTAATATTTCGTGACCGATTGCCTGAACAAGGTGAGTTTTTCCGAGCCCGACTCCTCCGTACACAAAAAACGGATTATATGACCTGCCCGGGTTATTTGCGATTGCGTAAGCAGCAGCAACTGCAAACTCATTGCTTTCACCTTTTACAAAACTGTCGAATAAATTTTTCGGATTAAGGTTTGAATCGAAAGCTTTGCTTTCTTCCCTTTCGGAAACAAGTTCTACTTTAGGAAATTTATTTCCGTACGGAGAATCAAGATTTATTATTGAAGGATTCGGTTTAGAAATCTCATTTTGATAACTTTCACTTTCGTCATTATTCTGCTGGTCAAAAAGACTCTGCTGGGAAATCTCATAATTTAATTTTCCGTTTTCTCCGAGCAAACCGCTTTCTATTATTCCGTTAATTTGTTTGTTAAATCTTTTTACAATCATTCCGTAGTAGTCGTTACTCGGAACTGTAACTGTAAGCGTGTTATTTAAATAACTCTTTGGCGAGATAACGGAAAACCATGTTTTGATTTCGCTTTCTTTTAACTTTTGCGAAAGCAATTCAAGGAATTTTTTCCACACACCTTCTGCATCAATAAATTCTTTTGCAATTTCTTTTTCTTTTAACTCTGCATTGTATGGTATTATCGAAAGATTGGTAGAAGTTTCAGTCACGCTAACAAATTAAAAAATTATTAACAAATCAAATTCAGTTAAAAAATTACTTTAAGTGTCCCTGTAAATAAATTATTAAAAACTAAGGAAAAACACGTAATTTCTAACAACCTCCGCTATCTCTAACTACTATATTTTTAAAAAGGTTAGATAAAACATGGATAGTTATTAACAATCGATGTTAAAAATTACAATTTCTTCACACCCCAATATAAAAAATCAAAACGGATAAAAAAAGTTATTAACAACATATTAACAGGAAAATCTTACAAAAATGACTCACCTAATATTAAGCAAAAAATATTATACTGTCAAGTTCGAATTAAAAATCCATTGAAAATTTTTTAAATTCATTGAAAATATTTTTAAAGCAGAAAACAGAAGACAGAATACAGAAGTCAGTAGAAAAATAGTTTTTCTTTTCCTTGTTTAATAATATTACCAGGTAAAACCCAGGACTCAAAAGCTTTTAATTGCTCTTTCTATATAGACTCTACAAACTCTACAGACTTTACGAACTTAATTGTTTAATATACCGATTAAATAAATAACTTATATACAAAAAAGAGGATACAATTTCATTTCCGCATTCACTAATTTTAGCAAAGTCAAAACTCACAAGAGAATACACATTGAAAAGCAAAGAATATTTTAAATTTGTGGTTTCAAAGATAGAGAATGATCTGAAAATTTATTCTTCATCGGGTGAATTGCTGAAGTGCCTGTACCTGTTAAGCATACTCAAGAATTCCGATAACCCACTGAAGGATATTTATACAATATCCCGTATTAAAAATTTCAAATCACTCGGGAACTATCTTTTATTTGTTTTGAAAAAAACCGAAACAGGTGAAGTGCGTTTTGACAATCTTCTTGAAAATCTTATACTGGATAAAGATTTCATTTTAACGGAGCTTTTAAACCGTTTTGATATTGACAGGTCTCCGGAATCAACTTTAATAGAAAAACCAAAAATTGAAGAACCCGCAGAAGAAGAAATTACAGGTGAAATAAGAAGGATTCTTGCAGAATCGCGTTTTAAGGTTGAGGAAATAGATAACGAACTTGTTACGGAAGAGTTTATCGAATCTGAAGTTAAAGAAGATAATGATTTAATTGTAAGAGGCAACTATCTCGAGCTTCTTCAGCCCGAAGGCGGATTCGAAGAGGAATCAGTTTTCTCACTGCCGACAAACAAGGCAAAGCAGGAAGAAGATAATACAGATGATTTAATAGAAAACGACGTATTTTCTTTGCCGGGTGATAAAATTGCAGAAGAAACAACGTATGAAGAATCAATTAAAGAACCGGTTAACACAGAAGAGCTCGAAGAAGTAAAATTAAACGAACCCGTAAACAAAGAAACAGAAGAGCTTACAGAAACTGTAGAAGAAATTCAGGAAAATATTAGCGAAGCACTTATTAAAACCCCCGAAGCCGGACAGGAGGAAGAAGAATTAACAGAGGAATTAATTCCGGAGGAAGAAGAAGCTGAAATTCCCAACGAAATAATTCCGGAAGAAGCCGATGAAGAGGTAGTCGAAGAGACAAAAGAAGAGATTACAAAAGAAGTAAAAGAAGAAGTTGTAGAAGAAGATGTAGAAGAAGATGTAAAAGAAGATGTAAAAGAAGTGGTAGAAGAAGTAAGGGAAGAAATAAGAGAAGAAGAAAAAGAAACCGAAGAAATATCGGAAGAGGCCGGAACGATCGAGGTGGAAAACTCTTTTTACATGCAGTATGAAACCGAATTGTTTTCACGGAATGAATGGCTGAATGCATGTTTTGATGAGATTAAGGGATTGACAAGCTCGCAGGATAATTTCGAAGAGAGAAGAGAAGCTTTGATAAAAGAAATTACGGACAATAGTGCGTACATGGAAGAGTATTCCCAAAAGATGTCCTTCGAAGTTATTACGGGCATATATAATGTTATGAACATGACATTCTCTTCTTACGGAAAAACAGTGGGCACAGAAATTTTAGGCCTGTTTAAAAATTCAATAAGCCTTGTTGAAAGCCTTATCAAGGGAGAGGACTTTGCCGGATTCGATAATATTATTAAGTCGCTCGAAATGCTGAAAAATACTCTGATTGACAGCAGGAAAGAAGATTTAAAAGCCGAAACAGCAGCCGAGAAAGAAACAGATGAACTTGAAGCTTATATGATTACGAAACAATACGACAAAAGCGACAGGCAAAAGCTTTCACAGATTAAGCAAAATATTCTCGATATAGAAACCGTATTTAAATCGCTCGAAGATATTAAGGGAAAATTCCAGGCATACGAAGCCCTGCGAAGGTTATCGCATACATTCGCCCACCTGAAAGAGCTGGTCAGTGTTGCGAATACGCTGGAGATGAGAAAACTCTCCCAGCTTGCGGAGGCAAGTTATATTTTTATAAAGTTCATTCAGAATTACAGGATGAATCCGTTTGAAAGCGATATAACGGAAGTGTTTAAATATATAATATATAATTTTAAACTTATATTTCTCGATAAACCGACTAAAGATATTGACTTGCTGATTTCTTATTTAAATGACCCAGTGAAAATATTCGAGAAGAAAGAAAAGAAGTGATTTGGTCAGCAGAGTGTATAGGGTGTAATAATTTTTTATTATTTGTTTAAAGTCACATATTAGAATTTAAGATTTGTTTAAATATTAGAAATTAGAATTTGTTTTTATTAATTATTATTCATTAAAGAGATGAACAACTATGCAATAATTATGGCAGGTGGTGTCGGGCAGAGGTTCTGGCCCAAGGGTACATCAAAATATCCGAAGCAGTTCCTGAAAATCCAGAGCAATAACCAGTCAATGATTCAGGAAACATTTAAGCGCCTCGAAGGATTAATCAACACTAACAATATTTTTGTCGTAACAAATATAGCATATAAAGGACTTACCAAAAAACACCTTCCGAAACTTCCCGATGAAAATATCATTTGCGAGCCGTTCGGAAGAAACACCGCGCCCTGCATAGGTTTAGCGTGTTTATATATAAAACAGTTTGACCCCAAGGCAAACGTTTTTGTTATACCGTCAGACCACATAATAAAGGACATTACGGAATTCCAGAGAGTTGTAAAATGCGGGTTGAAATTCGTAAACGATAACGGAGGAATTGTTACGCTCGGAATAAACCCTACAAAACCCGAAACAGGTTACGGATATATACAATATGACGCAGATGATTCTTATGCAGTATCAATAGAAAGCAAAGAAAAACATTCCGTAGGCGATACTGTTTACAAATTAAAAACATTTGCGGAAAAACCAAATCTCGAGACAGCAAAAGCGTTTGTAGAAAGCGGCGATTTCCTGTGGAACAGCGGCATGTTTATATTCAGATCGGATACAATGCTGAAAGAAATTGAAAAATCCCTTCCCGAAATTTTCGGATACCTCGGAAAGCTTGAAAAGTTTTTGCTTTCAAACGATTTCGATAAACAGCTCGAGCTTGCATACGCGCAGATAAAAGGAATATCAATTGACTATGGTGTAATGGAAAAATCTTCAGAAGTTTACACCATAAGGAGTCATTTCGACTGGAGCGATGTCGGTTCCTGGGATGAAATTTATAACCTTAAAGAAAAAGACCCTAACGGAAATTATACACAGGGTATGACAGTTCTGCATAAAACAAAAAACTGCCTGATAATCAACGACCAGCGCATAACCGCTGCCATCGGAGTTGAAGACCTGCTTATTATAGATACGGATAACGGCCTGCTTGTCTGTAAAAAAGGAGAATCACAGAACGTAAAAGATGTTGTGGATTATTTAAGAAGGAAAGGACTGGAACAGTTTCTGTAAAATATTAAAACATTAAAATACTAAAATCTAATTTCTAAATACTAAAAAAATACCAAATTATAAAATTTGAATATATTGTGATTTAGAATTTAGAGATTGGTTTTTGGAAATTAAATCATAATATTATGAAAAAATTAATATTTATACTTTGCCTCTCTTTGTTTTTATTTGTTTCTAATGTTTTTTCTAACGATTCGGGTATAATTGCTGTTGGCGGAACCTGGGTAGTGATGAAGGGTGAACATCCTTCGGTTCAGATGGAAAGAGAGACGATAGATATGAATGTTTACAAAGAATTTTATGATGTGGTCGTAGTGTTTACATTTAAAAACAACGGCGATGCGTGTGATGTTTTTATGGGATTTCCCGAATCCGGTTACGGAGATATGGGCGGATATAATTACAATTCCTCAGGGTTTATTACATTTTCGACTTCTGTTAACGGTGTTACCATAGATGCAAAAAGAGAAATTGTTAAGGAGGAAACAAGTGACGGTGATACCTATAAAGCTTATTGGATAAAACAGGTTTCATTTAAAGACGGAGAAACCAAGAAGATTATTGTGAAATACCGTTCCCCTCTCGGCTCTGGAATAGCATATACAGGACACGGAACAGATGATTTTGTCAGTTATGTTTTCAGCGGGGGTAACTGGCAGGGAAAAGTTGCAGAGAGCAAGGTAAATATTTATTTCCATATTTCCGCTGATGTCAGAACGGAAGAAACGAAGGGTTTAATAAAAGAATTAGACCACTATACATATTACAGGACCAATTGGGAAGCGGAAGAATACCTGAGAATAAATTTCAAAAATAACGAAAAGAAGGATTCATTTGATAACGAGAACCAGCAATAGATATTAAAGAGTTTTTCATTTAACATTTATAATTTAATATAAAACAAAGCATGAAACTAGAACACCTTGGCATCGCCGTGAAATCACTTGAACAATCGGTACCTGTATTTGAAAAGATATTCGGAGTAAAAGCATCACCTGTTCAGGTTGTAGAGGAACAGAAAGTAAAAGTACAAAAAATCAAACTCGAAAATTGCGACATAGAAATACTCGAAGGCACTGACCCCGAGTCTCCGATTTCTAAACATATAGAAAAACGCGGTGAAGGCATTCAGCACTGCTCTTTCGAAGTACACGATATTGTAAAATCACTATCCGAACTGAAAGAAGGCGGAGTTAAACTAATTAACGAAACCCCCCGGGTCGGTGCGGATGATATGCTGATAGCATTCCTGCACCCGAAATCAACAGCGGGAATCCTTATGGAACTTGCTCAGCCCGGAAAGAAATAAAAGTTATTTAATATTTTAACTGCAATACGCCGGAAACAAGTAATGTTCGGGGCTGCAATATAAAAAGATTTTTGCGATTGTAATTAAGTTTTTATACGATTGGAATTCAGATTTAATTAAAAATATTTTTAACTCTTAATTTAATCGATGTATGAAAAAAATATTATTGGCTTTCGTATTTATTCTTTTTACTAATTTTATAATCATACCTCAAATTTGTTTTTCGCAAAGCTCGTTCTGGGTTCAGACAAACGGTCCCGAATCGGGCAGTATACGCTGTTTTGTTAAAAGCGCTTCCAATAAATGGTATGCGGGAACAAACGGAAACGGAATATATTTTTCCACAAACGAAGGTGCAAACTGGATTGTGTCCAATTCGGGATTAACAAACGCCAAAATTAACAACATGGCAATCGATTCCTCTAATAGTATTTATGCAGGTACCGAAAGAGGATTATTCCGTTCGACCGATAACGGCAGCAACTGGACAAATATATATTTTCAGAACGGTGTAATTAACGCTCTTACCGTCGATACGGCAAACAGGCTTTATGCTTCCACCGGTTCCGTTCTATATTATTCCACGGATTATGGTGTAAACTGGAACATAGCGGGTACGGGGCTTCCGGGCAGTGGTTCGTATTATAATCTCTGCACTTCGCCAAACCACAATATGTATATTAATTCCTCGTCACTGGGCGTGTTCCGTTCTACAGACGGAGGTTCAAACTGGACAGCCGTTAATTCGGGTTTGCCAAACACTTATGTTGGTACGATAAAAGCAGCAACGAATAATTATTTGTTTGCGGGAATATCGGGACAGGGAATTTATTTATCAACAAATAATGGTGACAACTGGACCGCCGTTAATTCGGGACTGGGAAATATGTATATAAACGGAATAGGTTCTTCCGGTACTTTAACTTTTGCGGCGACCAATAACGGAATATATAAATCCACAAATTACGGAACGGGCTGGACGGCTGTAAATACAGGCTTTTCGTCACCTTATACAGGATGTAATTGTTTCGGTTTTGTTTCGGGTTCGGTTGTTTTTGCGGGAACAAGCGCGCTTAGCGTTTTAAAATCTACAAACGGCGGGGACGCCTGGTTTAAATCCGGCAGCGGAATAAATGCAGGTAATATTACCTGTGTTAACAGGTGTACAAACGGAAATATTATTACCGGGTTAACAGGCGGAGTTTATTTATCTACCAATAACGGAAGTACATTTACACAGTCGGATGCCGGAGTGACAAATACTTTTGTAAATATGATAAAATGTCATTCGAACGGATATTTGTTTTTAGGAACATTTCCGATGTCGGGTGCTCCTTTGAGCGGGATTTTCCGCTCGACCAACAACGGGCAGAACTGGAGCGTTGCTATGAGCGGACTTACATACCAGTTTAATAATGTTCTTGATTTTGCTTTTAATTCGGGCGGAGATGTTTATGCTGCAACGAACGATAATGTTTATAAGTCCACGAACCTGGGTAATAACTGGGTGAAGACCGCCAATGGAATTACAAACAGCCTTGTCTATTCAATAGCAGTAAACCAGCAGAGCGGTTATGTTTTTGCCGGAACGTACGGTTCGGGAATGTTCCGCTCGACAGACGGCGGTGCAAGCTGGGTGGTTATTAACACCGGCCTAACAGCAACACAGATTATGGCGCTCGAAATAACTTCGGGAGGATACATATTTGCGGGTGCGAACGGAGAAGGAGTTTTTCGCTCAAAGGATAACGGTAATAGCTGGGAACAGGTGTTCGGTAGTTCATCTATGCTATTGCAGGCATGGAGAATTGCCATAAACCAGTCAGGTCATATATACGCAGGTATTGTCGGCGGGCAGATTGTAAACCTTGGTGTATGGCGCTCGACCGATAACGGTGAGAACTGGACACAGGTAAGCGACGGAATATTTTATCCGTTTGTAGATGCGCTTGCATTCGACAGCCAGGGTTATGCTTTTGCGGGTTCTTTGGGCGGAGGATTATACAAATCTACATCTTCGACACCTGTTGTTAACGGGAATATTGAAATTCCAAAAACATTTTCTCTTGAACAGAATTATCCAAATCCTTTTAACCCTGTTACGACAATTAAATTTCAGATTCCCGAAAGAAAATTTGTAAGCATAAAAATTATTAATTCACTCGGAAAGGAAGTTGCCGAACCGATAAATAATTATTTATCCGCCGGTCAATATTCAATACAGTGGAATGCATCGCAATATCCAAGCGGAGTTTATTTCTGTCGTATGCAGTCCGGAAACTATAAAGAAACCAAACGAATGATTCTGGTTAAATAATTTATCCGGGAAAAATTATTTAATCTTTTCTTTATTACCTGCGAATCACCGTCACGGGAATCCGGTTCACCTTTTTATAAATTTAAAATAAAATTGTGTAAATCTTTTAACCTACTCTTTTATTTTTCTGCTTTATAATTTTTCATATGAATGAAAGTTTAAAATCAAAGCTTGAAAATCTTCCCGCATCACCGGGCGTGTACCAATTTAAGGATAATTGCGGAAAGGTGATTTATGTCGGCAAGGCTAAAATTCTGAAAAACCGCGTCAGGCAGTACTTTCATTCACAGCCTTCATACGGAAGAATTCCGATGATGGTCTCAAAAATAAATGACCTTGAAATTATCGCGACCGATAACGAAGTAGAAGCTCTTATACTCGAGTTCAACCTGATTAAAGAAATCAGACCGCGCTATAATGTAAATCTTAAAGATGATAAATCATATCCGTATATAGTAATCACGAAAGAGCTTTTCCCGCGCGTATTCCCTACGCGGCAAAAAAGAACTGACGGCTCGAGATATTTCGGTCCATACACAGATGTTAAAACGATGCGTTATGCTTTGAAAACAATACGGGATATTTTTATGATTCGCTCCTGCCGTCTTAACCTTACAATAGAAAACATTGAAAATAAAAAATTCAAGGTCTGTCTTGATTACCACATTCACAAATGCGAAGGACCATGCGAGGGTTTGGTCAGTGCGATCGAATACAACCAGATGATAGACGAAGTTGCAAAACTTTTGAACGGAAAAACTTCAACTCTTATAAAAGAATTGACCGAGAGAATGGATAAATATTCAGAGTTTATGCAATTCGAAAAGGCGGCAAGGCTGAGGGATAAGATTGATGCAATCAGTGTTTATTCCTCGAAACAGAAAATGGTCGACGAGGAAATAATCGACAGGGATATTTTTGCCGTTGAAACAAGCGACAACGACGGGTGCGGTATGGTGCTGAAAATCAGGGATGGCAAGGTTATCGGTAAATCGCATTTTTATTTGAGCAACGTTGCAGAAAAAGAAGAAGATGAATTAATAGAAAATCTTGTGATAAATTATTACACGAAATCAGACTTTATCCCCGACGAAATTTACCTGCAAAAAGAAATCGAAGATGTTGAAACAATAAAAGACTGGCTCGAAAAAAAAGATACAAAAAAAGTTGATATTATTATTCCAAAAATCGGCGAGAAGGCAAAGCTCGTAAATATGGTAAAGGCAAATGCAAGGCTGATGCTGGAAGAGCTGAAGCTTGCAAAACTCAAGCGGGAGTTTATAGCGCCTTCAGTCGAATCACTCAAGCGTGATTTGAGAATGGAAAAGCTTCCGCGCAGAATCGAGTGCTTCGATATTTCGCACATACAGGGTACGGATACGGTTGCATCGATGGTGGTATTTCAGGACGGCAAACCGAGAAAATCAGAATACAGGAAATATAAAATTGACAGCGTCTCGAACGAAACAGGAGAGCCGGATGATTTTCTTTCCATGCGCGAGGTTGTATTCCGCAGGTATAGAAGATTAACCGAAGAAAAAAAATCATTCCCGGATTTAATTGTAATCGACGGCGGAAAGGGACAGCTTTCTTCGGCGGTGCGTGTTCTGTCGGATTTAAATATTAACGGACAGATAATTATTGGATTAGCAAAAAAACTCGAGGAAGTATATTTCCCCGGGGATTCTGACCCGTATTCAATTCCCAAAGCATCAAGCGGACTGAAATTATTGCAGAGAATCCGCGACGAGGCGCACAGATTTGCCGTTACTTTCCATCAGGACTTAAGGGACAAAAGAACTCTCACATCCGAGCTTCTCGAAATAAAAGGAATCGGTGAGAAAACAGCAAAAAAACTTCTGACTGAATTCGGTTCGGTGGAAGCGTTGAAAGAAAAAATCATTTCAAATTATGAGGAAGTTGAGAAGGTAGCAGGGAAAAAGACGGCGAATTTACTTTCGGACTTTTTCAAAAATGTGCAAGAGACTTTTGCCACGGAGTAACACTGAGGAAGCGCAGAGAAAAATCTAAAATATGTTCTTTCTGTTTTTCCTCCTCTCTTTTTGTATTTTCTGTTTGAAGAAAAACAAATACATTTAGCGAAATAACAATATTGTATGAAACTGAAAAAATCTCCCAAAACTTTCGTTCTTGATACAAATGTAATTCTGCACGATTCAACCTGCATTCATCAGTTCAAAGATAATAATATTGTAATACCTATAACCGTGATAGAGGAGATTGACCACTTCAAACGCGGCAGCCAGGTGATTAACCTTAATGCCCGCGAGTTTGCAAGGACGCTGGACACACTTACGGGTTCAGCACTTTTCGACGGGGGAATTTCGCTTGGCAAGGGAAAAGGGAAAGTAAAGATAGCAATCACAAAAGGATTAAACGATGAGATAAGAGAAATATTCAGGGAAGACACTCCCGACCACAGGATATTAAGCACCGCATATGAATTAAGAAAAAAAGAAAGCACTAAGGATTCAGTAATTCTCGTTTCCAAGGATGTTAATTTAAGAATGAAAGCAAAGGCAATAGGCATACTTGCAGAAGATTACACTACCGACAGAATCAGCCTCGAAGAGCTTTACAGCGGAAAGGGAACGCTGGAAGATTTTGATGATGACCTGCTCACAAAAATATTCCAGGTGCCGTTCCAGATACCTTCTCAAAAAGTTTTAAAGGCGGATAAGAATGAATACCACCCTAATAAATTTTATGTAATCAGGAATGCCAGCCGCTCCGTGCTTGCATACCTCGACCAGGAAATGAAAACGGTTGAGAAAATCGACAAGAATTATATTTACGGAATAAAACCGAGAAATGCAGAGCAGACATTTGCAGTTTCCGCTTTAATTAATAATAAAATTCCGCTTGTTACAATAACCGGAAAAGCAGGAACGGGAAAAACACTGCTGGCACTGGCTGCTGCGCTTTTTGTTAAAAAAGATTTCCGTCAGATTTATGTTGCAAGGCCCGTTATTCCTTTGAGCAATAAAGATATCGGTTTCCTTCCCGGGGATGTCGACAGCAAACTTGCACCGTACATGCAGCCACTTTGGGATAACCTGAAGGTTATTCAGGACCAGTTTCCCGATACCGATAAGCACCATCTGCAGATTAACCAGATGATAAAGGATGAAAAGCTTATTGTCGAGCCGCTGAGCTACATACGCGGAAGAAGTTTGCAGAGAATTTATTTTATTGTTGACGAAGCGCAAAACCTTACGCCCCACGAAATAAAAACGATAATAACGCGAGTCGGCGAAGGAACAAAAATTGTATTCACGGGAGATATTTACCAGATAGACCATCCGTACCTCGATTCGCAGTCGAACGGTTTATCATATTTAATAGAAACATTCAAAGGGCAGAAGCTTTATGCCCATATAAATCTTGAAAAAGGCGAGCGCTCGGAACTTGCAGAGCTCGCAAGCAATTTATTATAATTATGAAAATAGGATTTTTACAGTTCAAGCCCGAATTCGGAAAAGTAAAAGAGAATATCTCTAAAATCGAAAATATGATTTTCGAAAAAAATTTCGATTTGCTCGTTCTGCCGGAACTTGCAAACTCGGGATATCTTTTCGCAAGCAGGGAAGAGCTCGAGGAGTATTCCGAAAAAGTAAGCGACGGGATTTTCTGCAGTTCGCTTCTTAAAATCTGCTCAAAGAAAAAATGTTTTATCGTTGCG
>PMIW01000226.1 GCA_003158365.1 Ignavibacteriota bacterium
ACGATTACCGCTTTTATTTCTGTCGGAGGCAATCCGGAAGCTGTAAATAATTATTATGCAATGTTCGATAAGATAACAGCAGATGATTTAATTACTGTTGCCAAAAAATATTTTGTTGAAACAGGTTTAACAATAGGAACGATTTCCCCGGACGAAAGCTGCCCGGTAAAATAACAAATAAATTTAAAAATTTGAAATGAAAACACTATTATTAATATTATTATCGGTCTTCGCATTTACCCTTACCGGTTATTCACAGGATGTAATAGAATTAAAGCAGCCGGAATCCAACAAGGTTGTAATTAAACTGATGTTCCGTAACGGTTCAATCTGCGACCCGGTCGGGAAAGAAGGATTGACAAGGCTCACGGCAAGTTTAATCACCTCTGGCGGAAGCTCTCAATATACATACAGCCAGATTCAGGATATGCTTTATCCCATGGCGGCGGGATACTATGCTTCTGTTGATAAAGAAGTTACGATATTTACATTGCAGGTTCCTTCGGATTTTCTTAATGAGTTTTATTCAATTGTAAAGGGAGTACTTCTGGAACCGTCATTTACAGAGCAGGATTTCGAAAGAGTGAAATCCAACCAGCAGAATTATGTCGACCAGGTAATAAGAGCTTCATCGGATGAAGAATACAGCAAGAAAGCGCTGGAAGATTTTCTTTTCCGGGGAACACGATATCAGCACATGATTGACGGGAAATCCGAAAGTGTGAAATCAATAACACTCGATGATGTAAAAGGGCATTATAAAAACTTTTTCACTAAAGACAATCTGCTTATTGGAATTGCGGGAAATTATACTGATGAATTCTTAGGCACATTAAAAAGCGACCTGCAGAAATTACCGGGTATATCAGCACCGGTAAGTAATCAAAAAACAGTTCCTGCAAATCCTGACGGAGTGAACGCTGAAATTATTTCAAAAGAAGGAGCATTCGGCTCTGCTGTTTTTATGGGATTCCCTATGGATATTACAAGAAGCAATGATGAATTTGCCGCACTGATGGTTGCAAATTCTTATCTTGGCGAGCACAGGAAATCATACGGAGTTTTGTATAACAAAATACGCGAAACACGTTCGATGAATTACGGGGATTACTCTTATATAGAATGGTATGATAACGGCGGGAGATACATGCTTCCTCCTCCGGGCACACCGAGACAAACAAATTATTTCTCAATGTGGATAAGGCCTGTTCAGATTGCCAAGCAATTGAAAGAACAATACTCCGAGCTTTCGGGAATAACAATCGGGCATGCGCATTTTGCAATAAGGATGGCAATAAGAGAGCTTGATAAACTTGTTACGGACGGCATAAGCAAGAAAGATTTTGAATTGACAAGACAGTTTTTAAGAAGCTATATAAAGTTATATACTCAAAGCCCGGCTGACCAGCTCGGATACCTGATGGATTCGAAGTTTTACGGAAGAAAAGATTTTATTGCTGAAACGGACCCGCTTCTTGCGAAACTTACAGTAGACGATGTAAACAAAGCGATAAAAAAATACTGGCAGGTGAAAAATATGTGCATTACAATAGTTACTGATGCAAGCGAAGCAGACGCACTTGCGAAAAGTATTATGGAAAACACAGATTCTCCGATGAGTTATTCAAACCTTGTAAAAAGCGGTCAGCCGAAAGATGTTTTGCAGGAAGACGATTTAGTAGCAAAATATAAATTAAATGTTAAATCGGTTAAAATTGTTAAGAGTGAAGATACGTTTAAGTGACTTGTGGTTAGTGATTAGTGATTGGTGTTTAAAAGATAAAGATCGACAAATAAGAAAATTCAAAAGGAAGACAATAGGATAAGAATTATGCTTCAAATATTAATAGGCAGTTTGATACTAAGCGTTACACATGCATTGATACCGAACCACTGGTTTCCGCTGGT
This sequence comes from Ignavibacteriota bacterium, assembly GCA_003158365.1. Classification (GTDB taxonomy): domain Bacteria; phylum Bacteroidota; class Ignavibacteria; order Tepidaquicellales; family Tepidaquicellaceae; genus FEN-1279. The sequence continues at coordinate 1,909 of PMIW01000226.1, forward strand.
TGCGGTCAGCAGAAGCGAAAAATGGTCACGCACTGAATCTCTAAAAGTAACAGCAATAACAGGGGGAATGCACACGGTAAGCACGATTGCGATAGGGATACTTATTGGTTTTATTGGATTTAAATTAAGCAGTACAATCGAAATGATAACAAATATTATTGCTCCGTTGCTGTTAATAGTTCTTGGAATAATTTTTATAATTATGTTTTTTGTTAATCCTCATCACTCTCACGAGCACCACGGCGAAATTGAAGTTTTGGAAAAAAGTAAAAAGAAATCCAAATTTGCTATAATAGCTACATTAGGAACACTGATGTTTTTTTCACCGTGCATTGAAATTGAAGCATACTATTTTACTGTCGGGAAGTACGGCTGGGCAGGAATATTAACACTATCGATTGTTTATCTTTTTGTAACGGTTGTAGAATTGGTCATATTAGTAGATATAGGAAGAAAGAGTCTTGAAAAACTCAACACGAAACTGCATTTCATAGACCATTACGAAAGAATTATAATGGGCTCGGTTTTAATTGTGCTCGGATTATTTATTCACTTTGTAAATTTGTAATAAATTTATTTAGATGTACCACGATCACTCAATAGAGAATAAGAATTTAGAAAATATTAAATTTGCCATAATTGTAAATCTTCTTTTGTCCTTTATAGAACTCGCAGGAGGTATATTCTCCAACAGCGTTTCTATAATATCAAATGCAATACACGACATGGGTGATTCGATAGCTTTTTCCTTTTCATTCTTCAGTGAAAAATACGCAAACACAAGAAATGTAAGCAAGAACTACACTTACCGCTTAAATCGTTTACCATTGCTGAGTGCATTGATAAGTTCTTTTATCATATTAACGGGCTCTGTGATAGTGCTTTACCAGGCGCTGCCAAGATTATTCGCACCGGAATCGCCAAAAGCAGATATAATGTTTTTAATCTCGGTAATCGGTATTGTTGCAAACGGTGTTGCTTTAATCAGGTTAAAGAAAAATACAGGTATAAATTCAAAAGTATTGAGTCTTCACACGCTCGAGGATTTTCTCGGCTGGGTTTCAATATTAATAGGTTCTGTGCTGATAAAATTTTTCAATTTATATATAATTGACCCGCTGCTTTCGGTATTAATTACTGTGTACATTTTGTTTGGTGTTTTAAAAAATGTGAGAGAAATCTACAACCTTTTTATGCAAAAGTCACCGGTTGCAATAAAGACAACCGATGTGATGGAGTTTTTAAATAGTTTCAGCGAGATAAAAAGCATACACGATTTGCATATCTGGTCGCTCGAAGGAACACACCATATTTTGACAGCGCATATACAGGTTAGTGACGATATAGAAACCGATAAATTGAAAAAATTAAAAACCGATATTCGTGAAGGTATCAGGAAATTCGGGTACATTCACAGCACACTTGAAATAGAAAGAGAATCCGAAAGCTGCGATGACCACTGCTAACCGGATTGTAAGATTAAAAGATTTGAAGATTAAAAAAAGAAGGTTATTCTCCAATTATAGTAACAACAAGTTTTCTTCTTCCCCCGTGGTTGCGGTGCTCGCAGAGGTATATTCCCTGCCAGGTGCCGAGATTAAACTTACCGTTTTTAACCGGTATTGAAACGCTGCTCCCGAGAACAGAACCTTTTATGTGCGATGTCATATCGTCGGGTCCTTCCAAAGTATGCCTGTAATAATTTGCATCTTCGGGCACTATTTGGTTAAAATAATTTTCCATATCTTCTCTTACTGTCGGGTCTGCATTTTCGTTGATTATCAGCGAAGCGGAAGTGTGCTGAATAAATATGTGAGCGATTCCGGTTTTATAATTTTTTAATTCAGGAATATTTTCAAGGACTTCATTTGTGATTAAATGAAAACCTCTTTTCTTTGACTGAAGATTAAACTCTTTTTGAATACAAGACATTTTTGTTTTTAATTTAATTTAATCGCAAGAAGCGTCATATCATCTGCCTGGGGTTTTCCGTTTGAATAACCTTCCACGCTTTCAATAATTTTATCACAGATATTTTTCGGGGATGCCGGATAATTTTCTTCGATTATTTTTTTCAATCTTTCTTCTCCGTATTGTTCATTTTCAGAGTTGAATGTTTCTGTAATGCCGTCGGTATAGTACAGCAGCAAATCATTTCCGTCGAGATTTAAAGAAGCATCTTTATAATTGAAGTCGGTCAGACCCCCGATTATAAAACCGTCTGTTTTTAATTCTTCAAATGATTTTGTTTTTGACCTGTACAGAAGAGGAGGGTTATGACCCGCATTAACGAATCTTAATGTTTTTGTTTCAGAATTATATACGGAATAAAAGAATGTAGCAAATTTACTTCCATCAGTCGAATCACACATTAATTTATTGACTTTATCCATAAATATTTTCAAGTCATCATTATACATAATTGCATTACTGCGAACAAACCCTACAAGTCCTGCCATCAGCAGCGCAGAGGACAATCCGTGCCCCGAAATATCACCGATTGCAAAGGCCGTTTCATGCGGACTGATACGGAAGTAATCGTAGTAGTCACCCCCTACTGCATCGGCGGGTTTGCATAATCCATAGTAGTTTACGTTTTTAATTTCGGGAGCGGATTGCGGAAAAAGTTTTTGCTGGACTTCTTTAGCAATAGAGAGCTCACGTGCAATTTTATTTCGTTCGGTTTCTTCCTGTTTAGCGATTGCATTTTTCATTGCAGACACAGAAAATATCACGAGTGTGAAGAAAGATAATTCGACAAGTATATTCCAGAAAAGCAACATATAATTTAAATCAGTACCCCTGTTATAAAACGTATCCAGGTACCAGGACACAAAGCAAAACAAACAAAGAATAAATCCGTATTGTTTTCCTGCAAACCAGACGATAAATAAAACAGGCAAAATATAAAAAACATAGAATGACAATTCCGTTCCTGAGATATAATCCAAAACCCCAAGAATCAGAACAGAAAACAAGGAAAAAATAAAAAGGACATATTTGGGCAATTTTTCAATCCACAGGACAGTGTACATCTTTATACTTTATTTTTAATAATAAAATTATGAATTTACGGAAAATACTTCTAATTATTGAAACTTAATCAATAATATACCGTCTTAAAATAGTAAATATAAAACTTAAAATTAATTCCTATGAAAAACCGTTTATTAAACATTTTATTAATAATTGTTTTTGTTTTTTCCGTAAATGCATTTGCCCAGGAAGACTTGAATCTCAACGGGTACGAGCAATATGTTGAAAACACTATGAAAGACTGGAAAGTACAGGGATGTGCAGTTGCCATAGTTAAGAACGGGAAAATTGTTTATACAAAAGGTTTCGGGTTGCGCGATGTAAAAAATAATCTGCCTGTTACGCCGAACACACTGTTTGCAATCGGTTCATGTTCTAAAGCATTTACAGCGGCATCGGTTTGCCTGCTTGTCGACGATGGTAAAATGGATTTTGATAAACCTGTAATTACATATTACCCGAATTTCCGACTTCAGGATGATTATGTTACTACACACATAACCGTTAGGGACCTGCTTTGCCACCGTTCCGGGCTTCCGAGGCACGACTTTGTCTGGTATGGTGCAGATAATTTGACAAGAAAAGACATTGTTGATGCATTAAGGTATCTTGAACCAAGCAAGGGATTCAGGGAAACCTGGCAGTATCAGAATGGAATGTTCGGGGTTGCGGGTTATCTTGTGGATTTGGTATCGGGTGACAGCTGGGAAAAATTTGTTGCCAAAAGATTATTCGAGCCGCTGGGAATGAAAGCTTCAAATTTTTCGGTTACAGAATCACAAAAATCTTCAGACTTTGCGAAACCATATGCCGAAAGGAAAGATGATGTAAAGGAAATACCATTCAGAAATATTGATGCAATGGGACCTGCGGGTTCGATTAATTCTAATGTAGTAGATATGGCAAACTGGGTTATAATGCAAATTAACGGAGGAAAATTTGAAGGCAGGCAAATTGTCGGCGATGGAACATTAAGGCAAACCCAGACTCCTCAAATGGTGATTCCCAGCCCCATAACCGATGAAGTATTTTACAGTACATACGGACTTGGATGGATGATTACATCTTACCGCGGACACCTAAGAGTAGAGCATGGTGGAAATATAGACGGATTCTCGGCTTCGGTCTGTTTCCTTCCCAGGGACAGTATTGGAATTGTTGTATTGACCAACATGAATGCTACAACTTTTCCATCGGTTGCAAGAAATTATGCAATAGACAAAATTCTCGGGTTAAGCGAGATTGACTGGAATACAAGATTAATAGGCGACATGAAGAAAGCCAAAGAAATGGCGAAAGAGCAGGAAGGTAAAAAAGACCCGAACAGGGTAGAGGGAACAGAGCCTTCGCACGAATTAAAAGCATATGTTGGAAAATATGAACACCCTGCATACGGAACAGTTGAAATTACGCTTGTTGATGATAAATTAACAGCCGATTTACATTCAATGAAAGCAGATTTAAAACATTATCATTACGATATATTCGAGACCGTAGATAACGATGTCATACCGAAAATAAAAATATCATTTTACACAAACCTTAAAGGAGACATAGATAAAATATCTATACCTTTGCAGGACGGAGTAAAAGATATTGAATTTAAAAAAGCTGTCGAAATAAAGAACGTTGATAAATCAAGCCTGGAAAAATATGTCGGCGATTATGAAGTAACGGGAATAATAACGAAAATCAGCATACGCGGCGGGAACACAATGATATTGACCGTTCCCGGACAGCCTGATTACGAACTTATACCTACAGGAGAAAATGAATTCAACATAAAAAACCTCGAGGGATTCAGCGTGAAATTTACGGAAGTATCTGGAAAGATAACCGAAATGATTTTCAATCAGCCGAACGGAGTGTTTACGGCGAAGAGAAAGTAGTTTGAAAGGTTTTTAAAGTTATAAGCTGAAAATATTATAGAGCACTCTAAATAATAAAGAGTGCTCTAAAAAAATATTTACGCTGCTGCGGGCGGTGTAAATACACGGGTGGCGAGTTCGGCATCAAGCATAAGCATTCCGTGTCCTTCACCGTTAATAAGCTTTAACTTACTCAAAAGTTTGCTATCTGTCGCTTCCTCTTCAACCTGTTCATCGACAAACCATTTCAATAAACTTGCTGAAGCGTGGTCACTCTCTTTAACTGCCAAATCCATCAATTCGTTTATGGATTTTGTGATGAACTGCTCGTGAGCCAGAGTCTTTTCAAAAACTTCTATGATGGATTTGAAATCGACCTCGGGTCCTGCAATGGGTTTTAAAATTACTTTACCGTTGCAATCCGTTACAAAGTTGAACATTTTCATAGCATGGAAATGCTCTTCCTGAGTTTGTACGATAAAGAAATTTGCGAATCCGTCCAAATCAAGATTGTAGCAATATGCCGCCATCGAAAGGTAAAGATATTCCGAATACAGCTCTTTATTGATTTGAGTGTTAAATGCGTCCTGAAGCTTTTGTGATAACATAATTTTTACCCTCTATAATAATTTTAATTTCCTGAAAAATATCAATTTGAAAAAGTGCATTTGATACTATTGTAACAAATTATTATTATTATAAGTTTTTAAATTTGAAATTAATTTTCTGAAAATGTTATGCTTTCAATAAAATCATAAGGCATTATATGGTCAACGACATCCTGACCTTCTTTAACATATCCGAAGAGAGTATATTTTCCGTCAAGATGAAAATGCGGTGAATGCATAATAAAGAACTGGCTGCCCTCTGTATCTTTTCCGTCGGAAGCCATTCCGACTGCGCCTTCCCTGAACCAGAATCCCTGGAATTCCGAACGTATAGAAAATTCGGGTCCTCCATAGCCATTGTTTAAAGGGTCGCCGCCCTGAATTACGAAATTCGGAACAATGCGGTGGAATATTGTATTGTCATAGAATTTTTTCTCTGCGAGTTTAACGAAATTTTGCACTGTGAAAGGGGCAAAATTCGTAATCATTTCTATTTTTATTGTCCCGCGGTTAGTTATAATAGAAGCAAATCTTTTTGACGGGAGTGTTTTTATGAATTCCCAATCGAAATCTTTTTTTGGTTTTGCATTAAAAGTAAATTCTTTTCCTGTAATTTTTTTTAGTGCAGAGGCAGACGCTTTACAAATATCATAATTTACCGAATTGAGATTTGATTTCAGAATATTTTCGGATTCTTTCATATTCAGTTCACCGAATTCATTTATGAAAGCAATTATTGCATCCCTGTCTTTCGGGTAAGAGAGTTCTTTATAGTCCAGCATTAAAAACATTTGAATTTCTTTCCTGTCCTTCTCATATATTTTATCGTTTAATCCCGTGAAGCAGATATCGAGTATCGACGGGTCTTTTGAGCCCGTGAATTCAGAAAGTATGAGAAAAATATATCTTTGGTTTTCAGCGTCAACCTTGTTTTTAAGAGCGGAAAGTGTTTCAACATAAGCCCTATAGATATTTGCCAGAGTTGCATCCTGAACCATTTCGCCCGATTCCTGATTTTTTGATTTATTGTATCTTTGCACTATTGTCCTTACGGAATCCGTCAGCTTCCTGCAAATCGTTCCTTCTTTAAAAAACTGAAAACTTTTTATTATATACGGAGCAAGGTCTTCATTCTCAGTTTCGGACATTTTTCTGAACAGTTCATCTTTAACATCATCTTTAAAGATTGTTCCGTAAGCCAGCAATGCTTCTCCTTTTGTCTGCCACTCAACGGCTTTATCGGGAGGAAAGAACCATTCCAGCCTGTCTTTTATTGTTTGNNGTAATTACATCTACAAGTTTTTCATCGAGAATATTTTCGCTTGTTTTTTTATAAAGAGGCAGCGAGTTTAGGATATTGACCTTCACATGCCAGTCTTTTTCTTTTTCAAGAGAAGAAATTATATATTCAAAATCGTATGAGTCTGCAATATAACCGAGAGCGGAAAATGACCACTCACGGGTTTTCCAGCGGTCGGATTTCGTCATCCCTAAAATAGTTTCGTGTGCAGGCAGAAGCAAATCTTTATTCCGCATTCTCGCAAAAGCATAAGCAATAATAGCTTCATCAACCGGAGGTGTTTTATCTGCCATAAGTCCGCACAGGTATTGAACAGCTTTTTCGCTTTTTATATTTCTTATGGCAAATTTTGCAATTGCAAATGCAAGTGCGCTTTTGGAAAAAGCATTTTCGGGTATATGGTTTAATAAAAAATCAAGAGTTTCCGCACTGCCGGTTTTTCCGATTGCATATAAAACCGCCGATGTAACAAATGTGTCCAAATCAGATGTGTAAGCTTTTAAAAGATATTCTGTGCTTTTCCGGCAGGGAATTTGCCCGAGCGCAAAACAAGAAAAGGACTTGTTCATTTTGGCATTACTACTTAATAATACATTACCGATTTCATCGACAGTGGTTGAATCCTGTATATTGGCAAGTGCAAGCATTGTTTGAGAAACCATTATACCATCAGGAGATTTAAGGTAATTCAGCAGTTCCCTGTTTGGTCCGAGCGAACGTGTATCCTGATATATGAGGATTTTCTTTTCGTCTTCAGAAAAATCCTGAGAATACAGGTTTACTGTTATAAAAAGTAAAAAAAACAATATTGTGTTTTTTGTCATAAAATTAAGTATTAATTAAAACTTTCAACTTTTTACTTTTCCTGTTTTCCGAGCAGTGCAAACATATTTTTCTTATACGCTTCCACGCCCGGCTGGTCGAACGGATTCACTCCAAGCACGTACCCGCTGATACCGCAGGCTCTTTCGAAGAAATAAATCAATTGTCCGAGATAATATTCGTTCAGTTTCGGGACCGAGATAAATATATTCGGTACTCCCCCGTCAACGTGAGCCATCGCAGTACCCAACATTGCCTTTTGATTAATTTCGTTCAGTCTTTTCCCGGCAATGTAATTCAAATCATCGAGATTGTTTTCGTCAGACGGTACGGTAAGTTTATTCGAGGAATTCTCAACCCAAAGTACTGTTTCGAAAATATTTCTTGTGCCATCCTGAATCCACTGTCCCATGGAATGCAGGTCAGTCGTGAAGTTTACTCCGGCAGGGAATATTCCTTTCCCGTTTTTTCCTTCACTTTCACCGTAAAGTTGTTTCCACCATTCAATAAAATAATTAAGATTAGGAGTATAACTTGCAAGTATCTCGATTGCTTTTCCCTTTCGGTGGAGTGCGTTTCTTACTGCCGCATAAAGCATAGCGGGATTATTCACGATAGAATTTTCGGTATCGATAAATTCCTGCATATCTTTTGAGCCGCGGATTAATTCTTTTATGTCTAATCCAGCCGCAGCAACAGGTAAAAGCCCCACAGGAGTAAGAACGGAATATCTTCCGCCGACATCATCGGGAATTACAAAAGATTTATATCCTTCCGTATCGGAAAGTTTTTTAAGTGCACCTTTTGATTCATCCGTAACTGCAACAATTCTTTTCCTTGCTTCTTTCTTTCCGTATTTTTTCTCGAGATGATTTTTTAAAATGCGGAAAGCAACTGCGGGTTCGGTTGTAGTACCTGATTTAGATATTACTATAACGGAATAATCATTCTTGTTCAGTACATCGAGAAGGTTTGAATGATAATCTTCTCCGAGATTTTGTCCGGCATATATTACGAGAGGATATTTTTTCTTTTTACCGAGCAAGGTTTCAAAGCTGTGTGAAAGCGCATCAATTACTGCACGGGCACCGAGATACGAGCCGCCTATTCCCACAACCACTATCAAGTCGGATTTTTTACGCAATAATTCTGCGGTATTATTTATTTTTTTAATACTCTTTTTTATAATATCCGAAGGGAGGCTCATCCATCCGAGAAATTCCCTTCCCTTCCCATTTTTATTCATTAAAAACTCATTTGCTTTTTGCACTTCTGTTTTCCAGGCAAGAATTTCTTCTGGTGATACAAATTTCAAGGTATCATTTACATTAAGTTGAAAACCATTATGACTGAATTCCATAATACTTTATTTTTTCGTTATATTATTTATATATAATGATTAAAAAAAGGGAAAATAGAGTGTGTAGAGTCCGTAGAGTCTATTGAGTCTATAGAGTTTGTATGGTAAGAGCGGAAAAGATTTCTTTAAAATTTATGGAAAAAAAAGCTGGATTGCACCGGCTTTTTCTTTCTTACTTTATGAAAACAACAACAAAAATTTATTATTTAATCATCGACATTTTTTTAGTGTCAGTAAAATTGTTAGCAATAATTCTGTATACATATATACCGCTCGAGAGGTTTGCACCGTTTAAGTCAACGGTATAGAAACCCGGAGCTTTCACTTCATTTACGAGAACTTTTACTTCTTTGCCTGTCATATCGTAAATTTTTAATGTGACCTGACCTGCGACCGCTATTGTATAATTGATTTTGGTAACAGGATTGAACGGGTTAGGATAATTTTGTGAAAGACTGAATTTTGCCGGGGCGCCGACTTCGATTGTATTGCTTAATTCAAAGTATTCGAAGTTTCCGTTGTTATCGATTTGTTTCAGCCTATAGGAATATTTTCCTGTCGGGAGAGCTTTATCTTCGAACGAATAAGTTGAGTTTGAATTAGTGTTATTATTCCCTTTTGCAAACCCGATTTTTTTATAATCGGAGTTATTATCTTTTCTCTGTATATCGAATCCGGAATTGTTCATTTCGTGGGCAGTGACCCAGTTTAATCTGACGTCTCTTCCGTTTGAAACGTTTGATATGAAGGAAGTCAGTTTAACAGGAAGCGTACCATCTAAAGGATTTTCGACCGAATTTCCGCCTATTGCAAATTGTGACAAAGCGGAGAAGGTCATTCCGGTTCTGTTTGCTTTTATCGGACTGCCTGAACCATTAGAGTGTGTACCGCTAAGGCTCCAGGCTGACGAACTGTTGGTTCTTGATATTATTCTTAATGAAGACGGAGTATTTGCTCCCGCAATTCCATCAGCAATTAAATTTAAGTTGAATACAGGATTGGACGGACCCGAATATGTAAACTGCCATGCGCCATCCTGACTATAAGTATCAATTGTATAATTTCCTGCGTCTGTCAAAGAACTTAAAGTACCGCCCTGGTTTCCCGGAAGATACTGGGTAGTCAATGTCCCTGCAGATGAAGTCTGGGTTGTGAATGTAATTGTTGCGGTTCTGTTCTGCGAAGAGTTACCGAGCGGGAAAGTATAGCTTGCATTTCCGTTTGCAATTGATCTTGCGAATTTTCCGTTTATTAATCCTTCTGTATAAACCAGTGAACCTGATTTTGCATTTGATAATGTTAAAGTGTAATTTCCGGTTGATATATTTCCGGTTGTCATAAAGAGAGAATCTGTTACTGTTGCATTACTGCTTAAAGTTACACCGGATGCATTTGAAGTAACGAGGTCAGAAAAACTTGCCGGTAATCCGTTCCCGGTTACCTGAGCGGATGTTCCGTTATATGCATACTTTGCACCTGTATTATATATTCTTGTTCCGTTAACCTGTATATTGCCTGTTGTTCCGGAAGTTGTGATTCCGTCGGGTGAACCTATATAAACAACACCACCGCTTGAGATTTCAAAACTATTATGTGTTGTATCTATTGACGCTATTGAACCTGTTCCTGTCACAAGCGTGCCTGTATTAGAAACATTAAAATAAAAATTATTATTTATATCAAAATTAGCTAAATTCAGATAACCATAAACATAGAACAGGTTTGATAAATTACTTCCCGTAAAATTCATATCGCTTGTAAGCTGCAAGGAACTATATCTTGCGACTTCGATATTTACTTTACTTGAAAACGGGTTAGGATTTGTAGAAGCAAAATATTGTAATGCAGTCCCGCTGAAACTTATTTTTGCTGTTCCCGAAACATTTGTAACCGAGCCGCCTGAGGCAGTAAAGTTGCCTTTAACGTATAAGCCGTTTGTACCGTTTCCAATATTAAACGTTCCTCCTGATTGTGCATAGTTACCTGTAATAGTAATGCTCGAAGTAATTGAAGAGCTGCTCATGTTTGCATTACTTGTTCCGGAGAAATTCATATTGCCGCCGACATTAAGCGAGCCGTTTGCATTGAAAAATGTTATATATTTACTGTTTGTATTTAAAATATTCAAATCTCCGCTAACTGTTGTGAGATAATTGTTCAAAACTATATCCGAATTTTGCGATGCGCAATTCCATGTAAAGTTATAAAATGTATTTCCCGAGAAATTTGGTAATGAACTTGTCACGCCTGTTATTTCGCAAGTCGAGCCCGCGTACCAGGTAATATTAGTGCCGGACGGGAAGTTTGAGCTGCTGGTTGCGTGTCTGTATGTTCCATACATCTTAATTGTAGCGTTTGCATTAACTGATCCGGAATTGATTATGGTTCCGCTGAAAGTTGATGTTCCATTAAGCGTTAATGTACCATTATTATTAACAGTTCCGCCTGATGCAACAATAAAACCATTAGCACTGATAGTTAGTGTTTTTCCGCTGTTTATTGTTAAGGCAGCCGATTGATTAACCGTTAGATTATTAAGTATTATATTTGCGGATACAGCTGCTGTATGATTTGCATTTATTGTAATCTGAGCACTGGTATTACTTGAAGGGGCAGATGAAGCATTTACCCATGTTGAGCCATTATAATATTGCCAGTTGGTCTGTGAGGAAAATGTTACATTTCCGCTGGTCTGATAATCGCCCGAATTTGTCGCGTAAGTCAAAGCAGGAATTAAAAGTAGAACGGTCATTACGAGGTTTATTACTGCTTTCATTATTTAATTTTATTTTTAATTTATTTTTCATGTGATTTTAATTCCTGATATACTAATTTGCAATTAACGTGCCGAAAAAGATGTTTGATTTTTAGCAGAATACAAAGGTATACAGAGATAACAGGTAGTACGAATACTGTTTTATTGTTTTTAAACCATTGAAAATCAAATTCTGTATTAACAATAGTTTATATAAAAAAACGAAATATGCGCATTAACTTACTATGTTTTGCGCTTCTTTACCGTAAATTAAGCAAATTTTGGTGTTTTTATATAATCTGAAATATAAATTAAACATAGTCGGGTTATGAAGTGAAAGATTAATGTTTTAACAATGAGTTATTTTTTAATTTATTTTTTATTAGAATTTCATACATCTGTAATATTTGATTTAAATAAAAATTGTACATCAAATTTGATAAACATAAATAAAAAATATTGCTCTAATTGTGAAATTTTATTACATAAGTCATTGTTAATATTTTTACTTCTTGACGAGAGATGTATTTTTTTCTGTGATATTTTTTAGATAATTCATTTTATAGTAATTTTTTATATTTTACAGATATTACTTTTCTATGAAAAAACACTTACTTGATTACAATTTAAAAGTACGTTTACCGATAATTGTCTTTACAGCGCTGCTGGCGTTTACAGTAACTTATTATGCTTCCTATGCAGAGCGTAATGGTATCGGTTACTCACCCGAACAGCCGATTAAATATTCCCACAAGCTTCATGCAGGAGACATGCGGATAGACTGCAAGTATTGCCATATTGGCGTAGAGAAATCAAGGGTTGCAAGCGTACCTTCCGCGGATATATGCATGAATTGTCATACAGTTGCCAGGGCTGACAGACCTGAAATTGTAAAACTTATAAAATATTATAACGAAGGTAAACCGATAGAATGGAAGCGGATTCACCGCGTTCCCGATTTTGTATATTTTAACCACAGTGTTCACGTGAATAAAAATATTGATTGTGTAAATTGCCACGGCGACGTAAAACAGATGGAGCAGGTTGCGCAGGTAAATTCTTTTACTATGGGAGCGTGTTTAACTTGTCACAGAAATCCCGAACAGAAAATTTTTAATTATGAGCAGGTTAAAGGTAACCTGAAAAAAGGCCCTGAAAATTGTGCGGCGTGCCATAGATAATAATTAATAATGAGTAATAAAGAGCAGAAAACAGAAAGAGGTAATTAAGTATTAAACAATTTAATATGAGAATTTTAGAGAACATAAAACCGAAGAAAGTCAGCAGGAAAAATTTTATTTTTTATTCGGGAATTGCGTTAGCAGGAGTATTTCTACTTTTTAAGATGCCATTTAAATTTCTAAGAAAAAAAGAAGCAGGTTTATCCGGTGGCGATTCAAAAAAAATAAGTTTTGAAGTTAATCCTGAGTCTGTGAAGAGATGTTAAAATTTATCCCGATTCAGTTCGTTTCCCGATAAATCGGGATGCAAAGAACGCACAAGGTTATAAAGTTATTAGCTTAAAAGTAATTTAGTTATACTTACATATTAATCCGGATTATTCTATTGTAAATAAGGAAAATTTTTTGGAAAAAGAAAAAAACAAATTGGAGTCAGGTTACTGGAGAGGGTTTAACGAATTATATAAAGACCCTGAATTCGAAAAGGCAAAAGAAAATGAATTTGCGGAAGAAGTCGCGGAATCATCAGGTTTAGCGGGGCTTTCGGGGATATCAAGAAGAAAGTTTCTTGCTTTATTCACTGCGTCAGCGGCTTTTGCTGCGGCTGGATGTTCCGATTACAGGGATAAAGGGGCGATTGTTCCGTACAACAAAAAGCCCGAAGAAATAACGCCGGGTATTCCTAACTGGTACGCCTCAACCTGTACACTTTGTCCGAATGCATGTGGAGTTCTGATAAAAACCCGCGAAGGCAGGCCGATTAAAGTTGACGGCAATTCTGACCACCCGGTAAGCAAAGGAAAAATTTGCACGAGGGGACAGGCTGGGATTTTGAATTTATATGACCCTGAGAGATTAAAAGAACCGATGTTCGCAGCGGGCAACGGGAATATGACATCTACAAGCTGGCAAGCAGTCGATGAAAAAATTATTGGTGAATTTAAATCGCTATCATCGTCCGGAAAAGAAATTGCAATAATAACTCACAGCGTTTTATCACCTTCGCAGAAAAAAGTATTTGATGATTTTATTACTGCATATCCAACAGCTAAAATTTATTCATACGAGCTTACAAGTGACTTAAATTACAGTAA
>PMIW01000018.1 GCA_003158365.1 Ignavibacteriota bacterium
TTAGAATTTAGAAGTTAGAAGTTAGAAGGGTGAATCTTTAAACCTTCAAACTTTCGAACCTTCGAACTTTCAAACCTTCGAACCTTTGAACTTTTGAACCTTCGAACTTTCGAACTTTTAAAATGTGGATATGATAATAATAAATTAATTAGAGACAGAATAATAAATTTTTAGATAAAGAAATGGGATTTTTTAAAGTTGGTTTCGGGGGATATAGAATAGACGAGAGGGTTCAGGAACATTATGATTCTTTGACCAAAGCATTGCTAAACGGATTCTCGATGATAGATACTTCATCGAACTATTCCGACGGGAGAAGTGAAATATTAATTGGGAATGTATTATCCGACCTGTTAAGTTCTGAAAAAATTAAAAGAGAAAATATTACATTAGTAACCAAGGGCGGATACATACAGGGACAAAATTATAAATTCGCATCTAAAAAAAAAGAACAGGGAAATCCTTTTTCAAAAGTTGTTGAATTAAGCGATGGCTTGTGGCACTGCATCAGTCCGGATTTCCTCGAAGACCAGATAAACAGACAGTTGTTCAGACTTAACCAGAGTGATGAAGGAGGTTATATAGATGTTTATTTGCTTCATAATCCGGAATATTATCTGACCTGGGCAAGCGATAATCACCTCGATAAAGATATATCACAGGACGAATATTATATCAGGATAAAAAAAGCTTTTGAATTTCTTGAAGAAAAAGTTACAGAGGGAAAAATAAAATCATACGGAGTTTCTTCAAATTCATTTCCGAGAAATATCAGCAAATTTGATTTTACATCTCTTGAAAAGATTTTCGAGTGTGCAAATCTTGTGAAAGCCGATAATAATTTCAGGTATGTGGAATTTCCTTTTAACCTGATTGAATCCAACGCCCTGCTTGAAATGAATAATTCGGGCAGGTCAGTTATAGAGTGTGCGGAAGCCCACGGGATAAGGGTTCTGGTTAACCGCCCCCTGAACGCAATCACGTCAAAAGGCCTGATACGTCTTGCGGATTTCGAGTTTAATGATGTATCCGAAAACGAATTGCTAAGGCAGGTCAAATTTGTATGCATTATGGAAGATGATTTGCTTAAAGAAAAATTTCCGAAATTCAGGATTCCGTCTGAAGATACGAAGGTGATAAAATCACTTCTTACATTCGGTGAAAACATAAGGGACAATGCTTTGACGTTCGGAACATATGAACATCTGACCGATGTAATAGAAAATTATTTTTCACCGCGAATAAATTATCTTATCGATTATTTCGAAGCAAAAATATCCGATGATTTCACGCTGGAAAGTTTCAATAAATATATTAAAGAAGTTTACCGGCTTTTCAATTATCTCAGCAATTATTACAGGATATATGCGGATAAAAGAGCAAAGTACATACATTCGCTCGTGAATGATATATGCGACGAGAGGTTTCACGGGTTAACACTTTCCCAGAAAGCAATACTGCTGCTGAACTCCGTTAAGGGAGTCGACTGCGTTCTGGTCGGTGCACGGAGTGAAAAATATGTAGATGATATTTTGAAAATAAAGGACCACGAGAAGATTGAATATGCAGAGGAAATTTTTGTGAAAATAAGAAATGAAATAAAAAGCATTATTAAGTAAAGAACCTTAAATGTTAATTGCCACTTAAATAATTTTATGCAAAAATCTGAAAAGATAAAAATTCTTTTAATTGTTTCTCTTCTCATATTTGCTTCCATACTTGTATTTGTAAGAGGGTGCTCCAATAAGGAAGCCGAAAAAATTATAAAGGAAAAAGAAGAGAAAGCAGAAACAAAACAACTGCCCGCAGAAGAACTGAAAAAAATAATTCCCCCGCAAATTGACTCGATACTTTACCAGTACGGAATTAACCCGGAATGGATAAAAAACGTCAGTGATAATCCTTCGCAGGAAAAACCTAAAAAAGAAAAAACAAAGAAACCGGAGAAGCAGCCGCCGAAGCCGGTTGTCAAGCCGTCGATGAAAACAGATAATCTATGGTTTATGAAAGAGATAACGATTCCGAAAGATATTCCTTTTGCTGAATTAAATCTGGAAATCGTAAATCTTATGAATGGCTACAAATTATCTTCGACATCTTTCGAAGACCCGAAGACATATAACCAGCTCTTCAATATTTATTACACTGCTGATACATCCAAAAAAGTCGTTGCGAAAATTAATTTCGTTTATTCGGATAAAATAAAACGCGAGACTGCTGATATCTGCATTGTGCTCGATAAAGTTGAAAGTTATTCTCCGTCTTTCCTGGAAAAAGTTCTGGCATCCGGAGAAAAGTATTCTGTGATGCTTCCCGACGATATAAACAAACTTGATTTGCAGACACTTGTGCTTGAATCTAAAAAAGATTATCTCGTTAAAGCGGATATTGGTACGCAGGATGATATAGAAGCCGAGTTCAGAAGCGATATGAAAGAAAAAGACTGGCGTACAAAAGTCCGCACTATCTGTTATGAATTCGATAAAGCAGGGGGTGTGATTCTGAGAAATCCGAGATTTCAGCATAAGATGGAAATGGAACTGCTTGATGAATTTTCCAAATTCCCCTTAAAAGCATACAGGGACACGATTCTGACGAAGTACAATTCTTCGGAAAAATCAAAAAAGAAAATATACGATTTATTCAGCCTGATTTTATCACGCGCAAAAAACGGAGTCACGAGCCAGATATATGTTGTGAATTTTACAGAAGAAGATTATCAGAACTACATGGCGGGACTGCATATAATAAAAAAACGCGGGTATAAGTTTTTTACGTTCAGCGATATTATGAAAAGACGTATAAAGGGAGACACGAAAGATGTGCAACCGTGAAACGTTAATCGTGACTAAATCTTGTAATCTTTAAATCTTTTAATTTTACAATTTTGCGAATTTTATGAATATAAATGAAACCTGGATGAAGTCTGCTTTTCGCGAAGCGGAGAAAGCTTACGATGAAGATGAAACTCCGGTTGGATGCGTAATTGTTTTTGAAAACAAAATAATAGCAAAGTCTCATAACCAGATTGAGAAGCTGAAAGACCCGACTGCACACGCGGAAATAATTGCAATCACTTCTGCTTCTATTCATCTCGATTCAAAAGTATTAAAGGGCTGCTCTATGTATGTAACGCTCGAGCCATGCGCAATGTGTGCGGGGGCGATTGTGCTTTCCAAGATAGATAAATTATTTTTCGGAGCATCCGACCTGAAATCCGGCGCCTGCGGAAGTGTGATAAATATAACCAATAATAAATCGCTTAATCACAAAGTAAATGTTCTCGGCGGTGTGCTGGATAAAGATTGCGGGGAGATACTGAAGAGTTTTTTTGTTAAGAAAAGATGATTAAAAATTTATTAAAAATATTTTCCGTTTTATTCTTAATCGGTTTCAGCTTTAAAGATGCTACGCCTCCATTAATAAACGGCTGGTATAAGCAAACAATACCCTCTTTAAGCGATTCTATTATTCGTGATATACATTTTATTGATAGTACTACAGGATTTTTAACAACTTGGAGGTATTTACTGAAAACAACTAACTCAGGAGATAATTGGATTTTAAATTATGATATTGGAACAGGTAATTATCTTGAAAAAATTAAATTTATAAATAAAGATTCAGGTATGGTTTTAGCTGCTTTTTCACTTGCGAAAACTACAAACAAGGGAGAAAATTGGACATTAATTCATTTTCCGGGAATTGATATGTCTGCAAATGGAATGCATATATTAAATTGGGATACAATATGGACTTGCGGTGATGATGGAATGCACGGACAGATTTATATTTCAACAAACGGTGGACAAAACTGGGTTGTCAAATATGAGACTGTTAACTTTTTTGAGAATATTTATTTCGTTAATAAAAGAACAGGATACGCATGTACATCAACAGAGTCTTTTAAAACAACAAACGGTGGTGAAAATTGGACTTTATATTTAAATGATAATTTTTTAGATATATCTTTCGTTGATAGTTTAACGGGATGGTTGTGTAATGTATATGTAAAAAAAACTTCTGATGGTGGTGCAAATTGGGTTCAGCAACAATTACCACATACAAATATGAGTAGTTGGTACGGAATGGTAAGATTTTCTGCTTTGAATAAAGATACAATTTGGGGAGTAGGTGGGGTGATTAATTATTATGTAATAGGTAATGGTACGAGGGGAATCATATATAAAACAACTAATGGTGGATTAAATTGGGGTTATCAATTACCTGATACAAGTTATAATATATATCAATTTCTTTATTGTCATTTTATTGATGCCAAACACGGATGGTGTTATAGTAATGTTATAGGTGGGGTGCATACAACATCAGGTGGTTCCGATTCTACAATATTTACAGGAATTAAAAAAATCGAAATAACAAATTCTCCAACTAAATTTATACTATATCAAAACTACCCAAATCCGTTTAATCCAAGCACAAATTTTGAGTTGCGAGTTGCGAGTTCCGAGTTTGTTTCGGTGAAGGTGCTTGATGTGCTGGGAAGAGAAGTTGCGACACTCGTAAACGAACAGCGACAACCGGGAACATATTCGGTTCGATGGAGCGCCTCGGGGCTGCCCAGTGGCGTGTACTTTTATCGCCTCCGTGCTGGCGAATTCGTGGAAACAAAGAAGATGATTCTCGCGAAATAAGGAACCTCGGCAATCAGGTCACCCCGAAAAGTTCCGCTTTATGAATCCCGCCTGTGAGCGGAATCCTGAGAGGCGGGACTTCAGTTCGGGGTCTCAAGACAAGGTCCTGACCAGAACCATGTCAGGACGACATTTCGATGTGAAAGGAGATTGTATGTCGAGAACAGGAACGTGCCTTCTTGTGCTCGTGCTCATCGGGTTTTCTCTGAAGGCCCAGACGAACAAACCTGCAACTATTCCCCATCTGGAAAAACATGGCACTGCCACTCAGCTCATCGTTGACGGCAAGCCGATGCTGATGCTCGCCGGTGAGACGGGAAATTCCAGCGCGTCCGACCTGAAGTATCTGGATGAGATCTGGCCCAAGATCGAGAAGATGAACCTCAATAGCTTGCTCGTGCCGGTGTACTGGGAATTGATCGAACCGGGCGAAGGGAAATTTGATTTCACACTTGTGGATAGTCTTATTGATGCGGCGCGTAAGAACGATCTGAAAATAGTTATCCTTTGGTTTGGCTCATGGAAGAACAGCATGTCCTGTTATGCACCGTACTGGGTAAAGACAAACCAGAAACGATTTCCTCGGTCACGCACAAAGAGCGGGAGTGCGGTTGAAATTCTTACACCATTCAGCGATGAAAATAGAAACATCGACGCAAAAGCGTTCGGCATGTTGATGAAGCACCTTCGCACCATGGATGGAAAGCAGAATACTGTTGTGATGATTCAGGTTGAAAATGAGATTGGCATGATCCCCGAAGCGAAAGACTATTGCGCGGAAGCGGAGAAAGCATTTGCTCAAAAGGTTCCAGCAGAGTTTATGGCCTACATTCAAAAGAATAAAGATTCTCTGTCCGGCGAATTATTTCAAGCATGGAGCAGCGCGGGGATGAAAACATCAGGAACATGGGAAGACGTGTTTGGCAAAAGTTTACAGACCGACGAAATTTTTATGGCATGGCATTTCGCGAAGTATACAAATTATGTGGCAGAGGCGGGAAAAAAAGAATATCCATTACCTATGTATGTGAATGCAGCACTCATCCGGGCAGGTTTCAAACCCGGACAATATCCAAGTGCAGGCCCGCTCCCTCATTTGTTGGATATCTGGAAAGCGGCTGCTCCGAAGATAGATATATTTGCACCAGACATCTATCATGGAATATTTTCGGAATGGTGCGGGAAATATGATCGCTCCAATAATCCTTTGTTCATACCCGAAGTTTCCAACTCCCAGAGCGTGGCAAATGCATATTATATAATTGCACGACACAATGCGATGGGGTATAGCCCATTCTCAATTGAAAACGTCGCCAATCCGGAGAGCAACCAGTTTCATAAAGGATATGATATTCTTCACCAGC
>PMIW01000177.1:0-16537 GCA_003158365.1 Ignavibacteriota bacterium
TCTGTTAAGGAAAGTCTGACAAGAGTGAATGACATAATCCGTGAAAAACAAAGAAACGTTAATGCAATGGAACGGCAGGTCAGACGTGCAGAAGAAGCAAAAATTGTTTTTGACGATTTGAAAAATCTTGAAATAGTGGTATCAAATTATGAGTTCAGGATTATGACGGATGAAATCCTGGAGATAAAGGAGCACGAAAGCGAAAATATTAATTTAAAGGAAACCCTTTTAAAAGCCATAAACGAATATGACGCTAAATACGATTTGATGAGGGAAGAAAACCAGAAATATGAAGATTCTCTAAATGAAATTAATGATAAGCTCTCCGATAAGAAAGACGAAATAAATGAAATTGAAAGGTTTAATCTGGTCACGGAAGAGAAAGTTAAAAATTATGAACAGAATATTCTGAGGCTGAATACTGAAAATGATAATTTCAACAAAAGCATTCTTCATCATAGTGAAAAGTCTTATGAATTAAAACAAAAAATTTCCGTACTTAATAATACTCTTGAATTATCCGAAACAGCTCTTGCCGAAAAGAAAAGCAATGTTGATTCGACCATTAAGATAATAAATGAAAAGAAAAACGATATTATATCCATAGGACAGAAAGTTAAGGACCTTACAAAACTTCTTAATACAAAAAAATCCGAATACCAGAAAAATAAAATTAAACTCGATAACAATCTCGAAAGATTGAATACTATCGGTGGTAACATCGAAACCGACCTTAAGTCGATCGAAACTTACGAAAAAAATAAAAATGATTTTGACAAAACGTTGATATCTTTAAACGAAGACCTGCGAAGAGTTGAGACTCAATATAATGCTGATTTAAATACAAAAGCCGGTTTAGAGGAAAAGATTTCAGAAAAAGAAAAACTTATAACCCAAAAGAATTTTGAACTTCAGAATAAAACGAGCAAAATATTGCACCTTAATAACCTGCTTGAATCATTCGAAGATTATATAGAGGGTGTTAAATTTCTTCTCAGAGATAAAAAACATCTCGGATTAAAGACTCTCATCGATACAATAGATGTCAATGATAAATTCAAAACTTCTATAGAAACTGCACTTGGCGAGGTATCAAATTATCTTATTCTCGACGACTCCAGAGGTTTGCACAAAATTATAAATGAGCTTAATGCAAATGAAAAAGGCAAGGTAACTTTTATTTTAAACGATAAGCTCGAATATTCAAATCCGTTCGTTCAGTTTGATTATTACCGTCCAGATTTTATTGATAACGAAGGTGTCTTTGGATTTGCAAATGAATTAGTAAAATCAAGGTATCCCGAATACCGGCTTTTAATAAATTATCTGCTGGATGAATACATAGTAGTAAGCGATGTAGATATCGCTTTCAAACTGTCAAAAGATAATTATTATAAATTTATTACTCTTGAAGGCGATATAGTTACAGAAAGTGTTATTCGCGCGGGAAGTAAGGTAAAGGAAGAGAATATTAAACTCGGAAGAGAAAAACAAATAGAGAGATTAATAAGGGAAAAAGATATATTCGCGGTTGAACTTAGTGAACTTGAAAAATCACTTCTGCCCCTTAAACAGCAGCTCGATGAACTTAAAATTGACGAACTCAAAGACAAAATTGCCGAACTCGATAAGAATATTTCGGGAATTCAAAATGAAATATCCCTTATTGTTTTCAAGATTGAAGAATTGAACAAGACTTATTTTCTAAATCAGGAAATCTATACGAGGATTCAGGAAGAGAATAAAACTCTGAACGAGCTTATTAATTTATTAATCGAAGAATTAAATAAACTTGAGAACGAGGAATCGAATCTTGAAAAAGAACTTGCTTTCCTTACGGAAGAATTCAATGAAATCGACCAGAATTACAAACAATTTTTGAACGAATATAACAGTTTTAATCTTGAAGTCCTGAAGCTTAAGAATGAACTGAAAAATGAAGAAGCTAATCTTCAGCGCTCGATAAATACAATCGAATACCAGAAAAAACAAATCGAAACCAATAAAAAACAGGTTCTGGAAGAGACTTCCCTTCTTGAAGAATTTAATGAAAATATATTTCATAATAACGAAAAACTTTCTTCACTTAAAAGCGAAGAGCAGATTATGGCGGATGAATATAACATCCAGAAAAAACTTTTCGATGAGAGAAAAGAAATTCAAAACCGCATTGATGACGAAAGAAGAGGCAAGAGACAGTTATTCGATAAGGTTTCTCAGAAACTAATCGATTCTCAGATCCGGATTAAAGAAAACGAAATAAAAGCCGAAAATATCCAGACCTTCCTGAAGAAGAAATATGAACTGGATTTATTTCCTGATTTTAATGAGCTGAAAGCACAGGAAAATTTACTGAAATCAATGAATGATTTTATGGATGTAACGGGCAATTTCGATTTGAACAAAGCAAGAAATGAAATTGACGAACTTACAGTCAGGCTGAATAAACTCGGCGGCGGATACCAGCAGCTTGTGTGGGAAGATTTCCAGACCGAAAAAGAAGAACTAGAAAAAATGATCGTACAGAAAAACGATTTACTCGAATCAGAAAAAGATATCAGGAAAACAATCGAAAAAATCAATAATGAGGCAAGAGAAAGATTCATGAAAACTTTCGAGGAAATCAGAAGTAATTTCATAAGGATTTTTACCGAACTTTTCCAGGAAGGTGATGAAGCAAATCTTAAAATGATTTACGAAGCGGATGAAGAAGGAAAAATTATTGAAGACCCTCTGGAAGCAAAAATTGAAATCACAGCAAAACCAAGAGGAAAAAGGCCGACATCAATAGAACTGTTATCCGGGGGTGAAAAGACACTGACTGCAATTGCCCTGCTTTTTGCCATTTATCTTGTAAAACCCTCCCCGTTTTGCATTCTCGATGAGGTCGATGCCCCTCTTGATGTATCAAACCTCGGACGATTCAATAAAATGATAAGAAAATTCTCGGAAAATACCCAGTTTATTCTTATCACACACAACGAAAGAACAATGGAACGTGTTGACAGGCTTTACGGTGTTACCATGCAGGAACCGGGTGTTACCACAATCGTTGAAACAAAATTCAGAAATAATTAATGTGAAGGATTATAAGCTTAAAATTTATTGTGATTTTGACGGTACAGTGACTAAAAATGATGTCTGGGTTTCGGCTTTCGGAAAATTTATTAAAGACAGAAAAAAATTTGAAATTGTCTGCGAAGAATTCATATCAAACGTTATTACTGCCCGCGAATGCAACCTGCGTGAACTTGACCTTATTGAAGATTTCAGCTTTGAGCAACTGGATAAATACCTTGATGAAGAGGAACTGGATGATTATTTCCGGGATTTCCTTGAATATTGCAGCAATAACAAATATGAAATAACACTTTTAAGCGAAGGGCTGGATTATTATATAAATAATATTCTTAAAAGAGAGAAATTAAATTTGAAATTTTTCAGCAACAAACTTGTTGTTAAAGAAATAATAGATAAAAACGGGAAGAAAAGTACAAAGCTGACCTGTGAGTTTACTTACCCAGATGAAAATTGCTTTTATTGTGGTATGAGTAAACGCAATATATTAATAAACAATACAAATGACCTCGATAATGAAGTATCTGTTTTCATTGGAGACGGAATTTCGGATTTCTGCGCTAGTAACTATGCCGATATAGTCTTTGCAAAAAAAAGGCTTGCCTCTTATTGCTGGAAAAACAATATTACATATCACGACTTTAAAAATTTTCAGGATGTTATTGAAAAACTTGAATTATTAAAATCAAAAAATAAAATTAAACATAAACTGACAGCTAAAAATTTAAGAAAAGACGTATTCTTAGGAGGATAATAATATGAAAACAATCGGAAAATTTTTGTTTAAATTCAGAAGCTATACTCCAATACCTTTTTTCTTTATAATGATATTATTCATGAAGCCAAACCTGTACACGATATTATCGGGTTTTCCAGTTGTATTGATAGGTGAAATTATTAGAATATGGGCAGTCAGTTATGCAGGAAGTGAAACAAGAACAACCGATGGAGTCGGCGGTTCTAACCTTGTTACTCAAGGACCATTTTCTGTTGTAAGGAATCCTCTGTACATAGGAAACATTATGATTTATACAGGACTCGGAATAATGAGTTTTTCACTATTCCCTTATATTCAGATTTTAGCATTAATCTGTTTTTCATTTCAATATTATTGCATTATACTCAATGAGGAAGAATATTTAAAAACTGCTTTTGGTGAAAATTTTTCTATTTATCTGAAATCTGTAAACAGGTTTGCACCGTTAAAAAGTAAGATACCCGGGAATATTAAATCAAAGTTGCAATTTGACTTAAAAAGCGGACTTAAATCGGAAATCAGGTCGCTTCAATCTATAACAATTTCAGTGGCGATAATAGTTATTTACTATATTTTATTTATACTTAACAAATCTAACTAACAATAGTTTAGATGTCTTTTCAAAAGTATCACTTTAGTAATAATTAGCTTGACTATTATTTACATAGTAGTTAATTTAAAATGGAAGATTTATATATAATGCGGAATAATTCATTAATTACAAATGTTTAAAATGAAAAAACTCTCGTTATTTCTTTTACTAAATATATTATATAGTTTTTCATTTTCGTTTGCACAAGATATCCCTACTACTATCATTAAAGATGAAGATATGAAGGGATATAAAAAGAAGAATTTCTTTCAGATTTCTGTATTAAGCGGCTTTATTAATCCTCTCTTTATTCTAAATGATAGATATAATGCAAGCCCCAGTCTTGGAATGGATTTTGCATACCGTTTGAATAAAGAAACTGCATTATTCCTCGAAGGAAATTATATTTTCCTTGATAATAAAGATTCATTAGCACCCTCCAATACCTATTTTAATATTGCAGTTGGTACAAGGTTTTATTTCCGTGCTAAAGGTGTACGTTCCAGTTTCTTCTTTGAAGCTGCCGCAGGTCCATATTTCTTTATGCAAAGCTCAGGAGTAGTCGATACAACTACATATGAATCGAAAACAATTGGAAAGATGGGACTTAATGCAGGTATGGGCGGAGAAATGGTACTTACCAATCACCTCTTTGTTATGATAAAAGCTAAGTATAATTATATTATGGAAAATAAAGTTACAAAAAGTTATGTCA
Source organism: Ignavibacteriota bacterium (assembly GCA_003158365.1). Classification (GTDB taxonomy): domain Bacteria; phylum Bacteroidota; class Ignavibacteria; order Tepidaquicellales; family Tepidaquicellaceae; genus FEN-1279. The sequence continues at coordinate 5,143 of PMIW01000177.1, forward strand.
GCGGTTCTGTAGGACTTATGGTCAGATTCTAATCTTCATAAAATATTTTTTTGAAAACTTTTTAAGTGAATATCTTAAAAAGTTTTTTTTTACCCGGTTGTGACTTTAAATTGGGATATCAAACTGAATATAAAAATATATATTTAATTGCTATTTTTCTTATATGCAAAATAATCCAAAAATATTCATTGTTGCAGGTGAGGCATCGGGAGATGAAAACGGGGCTGCACTTATCAGCAATATTTCTGAATTAAATAATAATATATCATACTTTGGTATAGGCGGATCAAAATTAAAGGAGAAAAATGTTGAGATAATATATGACTATTCTGCCGTCAATTATATCGGCTTTTCGAATGTAATTAAGAATATTAAAGTAATTAAAAAAATACTCAACGACACGGTCGAATTTGTAAAAAAACTTAATCCGGATCTGATAATTTTAATTGACTTCCCGGGTTTTAATCTTAAATTCGCAGAATATGTAAAAAAGTTCTATAAAGGCAAAATAATTTACTACATTTCACCTCAAATCTGGGCCTGGCATAAAAGCAGAATAAAAAAGATTAAAAAATATATCGATAAGATGCTAGTAATTTTTCCATTTGAAGTGGATTTTTACAAAAAACTGAATTTCGGTGCTGAATATGTCGGACATCCGATGATTAAAAAAGTAGACGCGTTTCTTAACGAACATAAAAGAGAGAAATCAGACAGTCTGAATATTTGCCTTCTTCCGGGAAGCCGTATGGAAGAAGTACAGAAGATTTTCCCGACTCTTGCAGGTGTGGCGGAAGTAATAAGACGGGAATTTAATGCGGAAATAAGCCTCATTTATCCCGGAAATATCAGCCAGCATTATTATAAAAACGTTCTTAAAGGCCGGCAGTGTAACCTTATATTAAACAATGAGGATAATCATTACAAGACTCTGTTTAATTCCGATCTGGTTTTGACAAAATTCGGAACGACAACACTTGAATTGTCATTATTAAAAATTCCCTTTATATCCGTTTATAAAGCGGGAATTTTTAATTATACAGTCGCTAAAACCCTTTCCAGTATAAAATATGTCTCTATGCCGAATATATTAACCGGAAAAGAAATTGTAAAAGAATTTATTCAATCAGAAATGACTGCAGAAAATATTTTCGCTGAAGCTAAGAAAATTATCACAGACAGTGATTATAGAAGGGAAATGATAAATAATTTCATGGAAATGAGAAAAATATTTGATGAAACACCGGTGATAAAACCTGCGGCGGAAATTATTCTGAATGTATTATCAAAAAATAATTAATGCTTAATTATTTAAGAATATTATTACTCCCCTTTTCCCTGATTTACAGTATGATTATTTCGATTAGAAATTTCCTTTACAGTAAAGAATTCTTAAGATCTTATAGAATTTCAAAACCTGTAGTATCAATCGGAAACATATCAACCGGTGGAACGGGCAAAAGCCCCTTTACGATTTTATTAACGGAAATATTGATAAAGCTGAATCTTAAGCCTGCAATAATTTCAAGAGGTTATAAGAGCAAATCGGATGAAATGGAAATTGTTTTCAATGGCTCTGATATTACGTGTACAGTTGATAAATGCGGGGATGAACCAATGATGATTTCGCGAAACTTATCCGATAATTATAAGGACTTTTACGTGCTCACATCCAAGGACAGGGTGAAAGCTTCAAATTACGTTATTGATAAATTCAATCCCGATTTAATTATTCTCGATGATGCATATCAGCACCGGAAGATCAAACGGAATCTTGATATCGTTCTGATCGATGCAGAAGATATGTTAAATAACAAATTTATCAACAGCTTTACAATTCCCGCAGGTAACTTAAGGGAAAACCTGAATAGTCTTTCAGGTGCCGATATTATTATTCAGAACAATAAATTTACCGATTTTCAAAGAATAGAAAAACTTAAAAAATTTAATAAAGAAATATTTATTTTGAATTATCAGGTAAAGGGATTTTTTGATGCCAACAATAATCCTGTAAATATTACCGGAAAAGATGTCTGTGCATTTGCAGGAATTGCACAACCCGATTCATTTTTTAAAAAGTTTGAAGATTATGATTGTAATTTAGCAGATACAATATCATTCCGTGACCATATGCATTATCATAAAGATGATATTTACAGAATTACTTTGAAAGCAAGTAAAGAAACACTTTTTATTACAACTGAAAAGGACTTCGTTAAAATCAAGGAATTTAGTGATTTTATAAATTATTTCAGTGTTTTATTTATGAAAATTGAATTAATTTTGGATGATAAAGATAAATTTATCTCGTTAGTAAAAAAATACATTACACAGATTAAATGAAATTTGCCGTTACAAAATCAAATACGGGTTTTCAGAAATATCTAGACTGGCTTGAATTCTTTAATGCTGAATATTTGATATTTGACTGGAAAGATAAGAACAGTTTAAATAAGTTCGATAATTGCAGCGGACTGATTTTAACAGGCGGAACCGATGTTTATCCGGGATTTTATTCCGATTATGAAGAACCTGAGTCTGAGGATTTATTTACTAAAGGCAGAGACGAATATGAAATGGATTTGATTGAAAAAGCTTTGAGCAATATGAGACCTGTACTTTGTATCTGCAGGGGTACCCAGCTTTTAAATGTTTATTTTAAAGGCAATTTGATTTCAGACCTTGAAAAAGTCAAAGGAGTAAATCATAAAAAGATATCTGATGCGGAAGTTCGTTTGCATGATGTCAACATTGCAAAAAATTCCGATTTGTATGATATCGTAAAAACTGAAAGCGGAATTGTTACAAGCACGCATCATCAGGCAATCGATAAGGTCGGTATAGGCTTGGCCGTTAATGCTGTATCAGGAGATGGTGTAATCGAAGGAATTGAGTTTGAGAAAAAACCGGACAAAGGATTTTTACTCGGTATTCAATGGCATCCTGAGAAGTTTAATAGTTTTGATAATCCGTTTTCAAAAAACATATTGGATAAATTTTTAAAGGAAACGAAAAAAACATAGAAGCGTTTATGATTAGCAATAATAAGAAATATCGGAAATTTGTGATTTACTTATCTGTTTTGTTTTCAGCGTTATTTTATTTTTCATGTTCCACTTCGAACGGGGGTGAAGTCGATGATACTCAGGCAAAAGCTTTACTTCTTTCCCCCGGGGAACTGAAAGGTAAAATAAATGAACATTCTGCAAGACTTACTTCACTCGATTGCGAAGGCGATTTGAGCATAGATTCTCCCGATCTGAGCAGTTCGGGAAGTATTACGCTAAGTATTTTCAAACCTGACAGTATTTATTCAAAAATAGAAGGTCCTTTTGGAATAAGTATAGCACAATTTCTTTTCACAAGAAACAATTTTATATATTATAATATAAGAGAAAATACGGTTTACAAAGGCCCTTCATCCCAGTTAAATATTGGTGCGTTGCTGAAATTAAAACTTAATTTTGATGACCTTATTGACGGATATTCCTGTTCATTTTGCTTCAGCGATACTTCTTCTTCTAACGCAGAAGTTACTAAAGATAAAGATTTATATGTTTTAATAATAAATGAGCAGAATTTGATCAAAAAATACTGGGTAAACTCAAAGTATTTTTATGTTGAAAAATATGGGATTTATGATAAATCGGGAAATACGAAATTATTGATAGAATACGCGGAATTTGAATCGGGTAATACTGTATATTCACCGAATAATGTCTATATATCTAACCCGTCAGAGAAGCAAAACCTCTGGATTAACTACGGGAAGAAAACATTCAATAATAACAGGCTTAAATTTAAATTAAAGATTCCTAAAAGCGCTAAAGTGATTAATTGGGATTAATGAGGAAATATTTTTTAATATTGCTGTTAATTTTATTACATTCGGCTTCCTTTGCAGATTATAATTATAAGGAGGACCTTACAAGACAAATCGGAATATATAAATTCGATAGTGAAAAGCTGAATATAAGGCTTGATGAGATTAAAACACTTTCTGTAAAATATGAACTTTCATTAAGCCAGCTAAATGACAGTATTTTAACATTATCTGCTTTTATAGAAAAATCAGGGGCAATTCAAATCAACGACCCTGCAAGTAAGTATCTTACAGATGAAGCAAGATTAATCAAAACGAAAGAAGGTATTGAAAAATTAAAAACCGATTTTGCAAAAAAGACTATATGGCTGTATAAACACGGGGATNNCACAGGTTTTGTTTTCTTCAAGATCTTATAATGACTTTTATATAAGACTTGAATACCTGAACAAAGTTTCAGAAATGCGTAAAAAAGATTTTGACAGACTGAAAAGAGAGCTTGCTCTTCTCGAAGAAAAAAGAAAAGTGTCAAAACTCAGCAGGGACGAGTATTTAAGATATTTCAGGGAAAAAAAGGAAGCACAGAAAACATTGATTGGACAAAAAAAATCTCTCGAAGATAATATAAACTCGCTCAAAGACGAGACAGAAATGATACTGAGGCAAATTGAGAGAAAAAATGTTTATATAGATAAAATTGAAAGAGATCTTTTTAATTATAACATTTCAACCATTTACAGAATTGACCAGACAATTGATTATAATAACAGATCTTTCTGGGACCTGAAAGGTAGACTTATTTTACCTGTTCACAGCGTAAATATAATCTTCGATTTTGGCAAGTCAACCAATCCCGAATCAAAAACAGTCACATACAATAACGGTATTGATGTTTCTATTTCAAAAGGCTCTGAAGTGAAATGCATAGCTGACGGAAAAGTCGAAGTTATTACTTATCTGCCGTATTTCGGAAATATAATTATCATAAACCACGAAGGAAATTACAGGAGCATCTATGCAATTATTAAAGATATTTCTGTCCGGTTAAACCAGCAGGTTTATGCAGGCGATATAATTGCAAAAACTTCTGAAAATAATAACGGTCAGTGTTTTCATTTCGAAATCTGGAAAGACAACTCCCCTCTCGATCCAAAACAGTGGATGAGGAGAGGTGCAAATATAAATTAATATTTTTTTGGAAAATAAAGATAAGATAATAATATCCGTAATCCTGACGGTTTACAACCGGAAGGATAAATTAAAAAGAGCGGTCAATTCGGTTTTAAAGCAATCATGTAAAAATTGGGAATTAATTATTGTCGATGATGGCAGCACCGATGGAATCGAAAATATTTTATTCCCCATTCTGAAAAAACATACGAACCTTAAATATTTAAGACACAGTAACCACGGTACTGCGCTTTCCCTAAATGAGGGAATTGAAATATCAGAAGGAAAATATTTAACTTTTCTTGATTCCGACGATGAATATAAAAAAGAACATTTGAAAATAAGACTGGATTTTTTAAATGCCAATAAAAATGCAGACCTGCTTCACAGCAATTGTACGTTCATTGGTAAAGAGGAAGATATGTATGTTCCTGATGCGAGAAATACAAAAAAATTAATTCATCTGAGCAAATGCATTATAGGCGCTACATTTTTCGGGAAAAAAGAAGTATTTGAGAAGTTAAACGGATTTAAAAATATTTATTCTTACGATTTCGACTTTTACAACCGCGTAAAAAAGAAATTCAATATTGTTGAACTTAATGCACCTACATATATTTATTACCGTGACTCAAAAGACAGTGTTTTGACTAAATTGAAAAAGAAACTTCACAAGTAAAATGAAAAGTAATGAATTCTATATAAGTGAATGCATTAAACTCGCCAAAAAAGGCGCGGGGTATGTATCTCCGAATCCGCTTGTCGGCTGCATTATAGTAAAAAACGGAAAAATAATAGGCAGGGGTTATCATCAAAAATTCGGGGGTCCTCACGCCGAAGTAAATGCAGTTAACGATGCAAAGAAAAAAGAACACAACTTGATAAATTCTACATTGTATACAAATCTTGAGCCCTGTTCACATCAGGGAAAGACACCTCCCTGCACGGATTTGATTATTAAAGAAAAAATTACCGGAGTAGTTATTGGAACAAAAGATATTAACCCATCTGTAAACGGCAGAGGTATAAGAATATTAAATAAAGCAGGTATTAAAACCGAACAGGGAATATTGCAAAACGAATGCAGGGAACTAAACAAATTTTTCTTTAAATATTTTTCCGGAAATCTGCCTTATGTTACATTAAAAATTGCACAAAGTCTCGACGGGAAAATTGCTCTGAAAAACAATAAATCTAAATATATCACAGGCAAAGAATCACTTAAATTCGTGCACAAATTAAGAAGCGAATATGATGCGGTTTTAATCGGTAAAAACACTGCACTGCTGGATAATCCCTCGTTGACAGTAAGACTTGTAAAGGGAAGAAATCCATACAGGATTGTAATCGATAAAAACTCAGGATTGCCCGGTAATTTAAAAATATTTACGGATAAAGATTCCGATAAAACATTAATATTTAATTCCCTTACCAATAAAGATATTCCTATAGTAAGTATTCTTAGATCACTGTACAATTTGAATATTTCAAGCGTAATTGTCGAGGGAGGAGCAAATATTTTTTCACAGTTTGTTAAGAATAATCTTTTTGATGATATATATTTTGTAATTGCTCCGAAAATAATCGGTGAAGGTATCAGTGCTTTCAGAGATTTTAATATTACTACTTTATCAAAAGCAAAAAAACTATTTTTGAATAATTCTTTTTTATCCGGAGAGGACTTGATTCTTCATTATAAAAAAGAAAAATAGAAAATCAGATTTTTCATTTAACATTTATAATTTAAAACTGGAAAGAGCATGTTTACTGGAATTGTAACCGATATGGGTAAAATAGCCGCCAATAAGCCCAAAGGCGACAGCATTAAATTTCTTGTCGAACCGACTATCAGGCAGTATTTAAATGATATTAAAACAGGCGACAGCATGTCAATAAACGGTGCCTGCATGACGGTAGAAGCTAAGAAAGGTAATAAATTCGAATTCACAACTATAAACGAATCCCTGAGCAAGACAAATCTTGGCGATTTGAAAACCGGCAGTTATGTAAATCTAGAGAAACCTATGAAACTAAATTCCAAGATCGACGGGCATATAGTGCAGGGTCACGTTGATACAACAGGCGTAGTAAAAAAAATTAACAGGCTGAAAGACAGCTGGGAATATTTCATCGAATTTTCATCGCGGTTCAGAGATAATATTATATATGTGGGTTCGATTTCTATTAATGGTGTCAGTTTAACCGTTGCTGAAATTGTAAAGGAAAATAAAAAATCGGTTCTCGTAAAAGTCGCTATCATTCCGCATACATACGATGTAACTAATTTCAAATATTTTAAAATAAACGACCGTGTTAATATTGAATTCGATATGATGGGAAAATACGTTATGAGGAAACTGGAAGGACTTAAACCAAAAAAATTTAAGAAATAACCGATTTCATTATTTCCATGGCAATATCCGTTTCTTCAATACTTTTCATGCAAAGGAAAGTTTTTATCGGGCACCTGTTTCCCCCGTGGATACTGCAGGGCCTGCATTTTAAACCGTCCGTCTGGAATACAACATCATTTTTTCCAATCGGGTAAAATCCGAATTCAGGGATAGTTGCACCGAATAAAGCGATTACTTTTGTACCCATTGCATTAGCAATATGCAAAGGTGCAGAATCATTTGTCAGAATGACTTTCGAGCGTCTTATCAGTTCAGCTGATTGCAGGAACGTCAGCTTACCAGCAGCATTAAAAACATTTGTATTTTTGCATAACACTTTTAACATTGCTCCCAATCCTTCGTCATCTTCTCCGCCTACAATCACTATTTTAACATCAAACTCTTTCAGAATATTTATTACTTTCGCATATTTTTCTTCAGGGTAAGCTTTCGTAATCCACACGGAACCCGGAGCTATAGTTATGAACTTCTCGTCAATACCGATTTTAAATTTTTTAAGTATATTATCAACAGTTTCACAATCATCTTCCGAAGGAAACAGTACAGGTACGATTATATCTTCCTTTATAATTCCTATAGGTTTAAGAAGGCTCAGATTCCTGATTATTTCGTGAACGTTGCTTTTATATGTAACCTTTGTTTTATACAAAAATGATAAAGCTGAAACATCGAAAGAAATAGTCTGCCCGGCTTTTGAAAAATATGAAAGCAGTGTGCTTCTGAGCGACCTGTGAGGTGATATTACCAGGTCAAAGTTCATATCCCTTATGCTTATCATAAATTTATAAAAAGCAAAAATCCCCTTCTGCGAATTCCTCTTGTCAAATACAATCACTTCATTAACAAAAGGATTATTTTCAAGAATATTTGCTGCACCGGGAATGCAGAGGAATGATACTTTTGCATCGGGAAATTTGAATTTGATTTCTTCAAGCAATGGCAGAGTCAAAATCACATCACCTGCAAAAGCAGTCTGTATAATCAGAATATTTTTATAATCAGCACTGTTACTTTGGTTCATTGTCTTTAATATGTTTAAAGCGCCTGTGGAACCACAGCCACTGGGCAGGGTTTGCCCTGATTGCATTTTCAAGCTTCTTGTTAATTCTTTCCGTAAGGATTAAAACATTTTCGTCATTATATTCTTTTAAGTCATCATATTTAATCATGTCCATAGTTATATAATATGTATAATTCGGAAGCCTCTCTGCATACGCAAAGATCAATTCTGTCTTGAATTTCAATGCCATCTTTGCAGGTCCTGAAAAAGTCGCTACCTTATGCCCGAAGAAATTCGCATAAACGGAATACAAAGGATGTGCAGACTGGTCAACGAGAAAACAGACTATTTCATTACGCAATATCTTTTTAAAGACATTTCTTAACGACGTATCTGTCGGAATAATTTCGTTCCCGCTCAATTCCCTGTAATAATTTAATCTCTCATCCACGTATTTATTTGATTGCGGTTTTGCGAGTATATTCAGTTTTCCCCTGAATATTTTAGCATATGCAAACGCGGTAATTTCCCAGTTGGAAATATGCCCGCTTATAAAGAAAACTCCGTGACCTTTATGCAATGATTCAACAACAAGATGATGCCGTTCAAAAGAAACAATAGTATCCAGAAGCTCTTTCCGCATCTTCGGCAGATAAAGTATTTCGAGCAGATTTATGCCAAGATTAATATAGCAGTTTTTAACAGTCTCTATTTTCCATTTTTCGTCTTTTTCGGGAAAAGCCAGGGTAAGATTATCGAGAGCAATCTGCTTTCTGATAGGAATTAGATAAAAAAAAACAAACCTAAAAGTTTCCCGCACTTCTGGACCCTTTTAAGCGGCAATCGTCTCACAAAAAACCCAACGAATAAAAACGCAAATAATGTTAATTTATCCTTCATAACATACAAGAATACAAAATCTTAAATGATAATAAAAGTCTATTTTTTACATCAAATATTAGCGTCCATCGTTAGATAACTTAAAAAAATATTTTATATTTATTGACTGTGGATTGCCACTTTACCGGAATTAAATAACTTCCCCGAAAAGCGTTGCTGAGTTGGCTTTCGTGATTTTTACTTTTACGAGGTCGCCGATTTTGTGTGAGTCTTTTGGTATGATTGTGGATTTGTTGCAATCTGTCCTTCCCATTATAAAATCGGGAGATTTTTTGCTGATTGTTTCAACTAAAATTTCTTTTTCGGTACCGACTAATTTTTCATTTATATCGTAAGAAATTTTTCTCTGAAGTTCAATTATTTCTTCGAGACGCTTTTGCTTTATTTCTTCCGGGATATCATCGAGATATTTATATGCCTTTGTATTTTCACGCGGGGAATATGCAAACATATATGCTCCGTCGTACTGAACTTCTTCCATTAAGTCCAGAGTCATCTTCTGGTCATCATCAGTTTCGGTCGGGAACCCTGCGATTATATCTGTTGAAAGTCCGATGCCCGGCATTATAGCTTTAGCTTTACGAATAATCCCTTTGTAATGCCCGACGGAATATTCCCTGTTCATCAGTTTTAAAATTCTATCAGAGCCGGACTGAACAGGAAGATGAATGAATTTGCAGATGTTGCTGAACTCTGCCATTGTTTCAAGAAGCTTATCGGATAAATCGTAAGGATGTGAAGTGACATATCGAATCCTCATATCAGGCACAGCAAGCGCAACGGATTTTAACAAATCCGAAAAATCATTTCCGTTATCCCTGTATGAGTTTACATTCTGCCCGAGCAGTGTAATTTCTTTTACATTTGTGCCTGATAAATTTTTTGCTTCATCAATAATACTGCTCAGCTTTCTGCTTCGCTCCCTGCCTCTCGTGAAAGGTACAACACAAAACGAACAAAATTTATCGCATCCGCGCATCACGGAAATGAATGCAGTTACGCCGTCTTTCCTGACGGGAGTAATATCATCGTAAGTCTCAACTTTGGAAAGCTTTACTGCAATTCCCTTTTCACCCGTTTCAAAAATGTTTTCTATTAAAAACGGGAGTTTTCTATATTCATCGGGACCTACAATAAGATCTACTACTTTTTCCTCTTCGAGTAAAACGTTTCTGAGCCGCTCAGCCATGCAGCCGAGTATGCCTATTATTCTTTCGGGATGATTTTTTTTGTAATGTTTAAGGTGTACTAAGCGGTTTTTGATTTTTTGTTCGGCGTTATCACGAACACTGCAGGTGTTCAATAATATTACATCCGATTCTTCTATATCAGCACTTTCATTATATCCGAAATCACTTAACACGCTGAGCACAATCTCCGTATCGGAAAAATTCATCTGGCATCCGTATGTCTCGATGTAAACTTTCTTGTTATTCCCTGCTTTATTGAATTTGCTTTTTTTCTCTTTTGTATTATCTAATATATCGAACATCTTTCTTTACCCGGTTACACCTTTACTTCTTTTTTTAAAAATTCTTCCGCAACTTCCGCAATTCCTTTTGCATCGAGCTTTAACATTTCGTGCAATTCATTCGGCTTGCCGTGCTCGATAAATTTATCAGGCAATCCGTGTATAAGAATCTCGTTCTTATAACTGTGCTGTTCTGCAAATTCAGATATGGCACTTCCGAATCCTCCGATTATTGTATTATCTTCAACAGTTAAAATCTTTTTAAACTTCGAGAAAATATCGAAAAGCAATTCCCTGTCCAGTGGTTTTACGAATCTCATATTCACAACTTCAGCATCAATTCCTTTTTCTGCTAACTTTTCTGCTGCCTGCTCGGAATAAATTACCATGTTGCCTATTGCAAGAATGGCAATATCTTTTCCTTCCCTTACAACTTCTGCTTTTCCGATTTCAATTTTTTCAAATTCACCGACCGGAACGCCTATTGCTTCACCTCTCGGATATCGCATTGCAATCGGACCTTTTTTATATTGAGTTGCAGTGAAAAGCATATTCCTTAATTCCGCTTCATCCTTCGGAGCCATTACTACCATGTTCGGAATCAATCTTAAATATGT
>PMIW01000177.1:16548-23518 GCA_003158365.1 Ignavibacteriota bacterium
AGTCCCGCGCTGAACGTAACAGCGTGCTGCTCTGCAATTCCTACATCAAAATATCTCGAAGGAATTTCTTTCTGAAAATAATTTAAACCTGTACCGTCGGGCATTGCCGCGCAAACCGCAATAATTCTTTCGTCTTTTTTTGCAAGTTCGACAAGTGCTTCGCCGAATATTTTTGTATATGCAGGAACTTTAGATTTTTTTAATTCAATTCCTGTTGTTTTATCGAATGGATTTAAAGCGTGAAGTTTCTGATGATGCACCGATGCATATGAAGGTCCTTTTCCTTTTTCGGTTAAAACGTGAACAAGAATAGGACCTGAAAATTCTTTTACTTCGCTTAACAGTTTTACAAGATTCACAACGTTATGTCCGTTGAAAGGCCCGAAATATCTGAATCCCAGTGATTCAAACAGCATACCCGGTGTAACAACAGACTTTAATCCGCCTTCGATTCTCGAGGCTGCATACCTCAGCCTGTCGCTTGTCTTTTTTTCAAATTTGCCCGTTATATCCCAGACTTTTCCTCTGATTTTATTATAAGTCTCGTTAATCATCACCTCGTTAAAATAATTCTGAATCGTCCATACATTAGGTGCAATCGACATTTTATTATCATTTAGAATTACTATGATATCTTTTTTAAGCAGTCCGATGTTATTCATTGCTTCGTAAGCCATACCGCCTGTCATTGAGCCGTCGCCTATTACAGCCATCACCTTGTAATTCTTTTTCTGGAAATCCCTTGCAGTTGCAATTCCGAGCGCAGCAGAAATCGAAGTGGTTGCGTGTCCCGCACCGAAACAATCGTATTCACTTTCGCTTCTTTTCAGAAATCCGCTAATGCCGTCCTTTAATCTTATTGTTTTTAGTAAATTTTTTCTGCCTGTCAGAATTTTATGTATGTATCCCTGGTGACCAACATCAAAAACTATTTTGTCGCGCGGAGTGTCGAAAACATAATGTAAGGCAAGTGTCAGCTCTACAACTCCAAGCGAAGAGCCGAGATGTCCGCCTATTCTTGAGATTGTATCCATAAGAAACTCCCTTATCTCATCGGCAAGCACTCTTAAATCCATAAGCTTCAGCTTCTTCAGGTCTGAAGGATATTCAATATCCTTAAGGAATTTTGTTTTGTTCAAATCAAAAGGTTCTTGATTTTCCATTTTAGTAATTTATTTTAATTCCTCAGCGTTAATTTTTTCGATTTTTAACTCCGCCTCACTGAGCTTCTGACGGCAAATCTTTAAAAGTTTAAGACCTTCCTGGTAATAATTTAAAATATCTTCGAGAGAATTCTCTTCACCCTGATTTTCAAGCTTTTCGAGAATCTCTTCGAGCCTTTTATATGAATACTCAAATGAATTCTGTTCTTCTTTTTTCTTAGCCATCTTTAATATAAAATATTAAATATAAAAAATAAAATGTTATAAACTAAAACTCTACACATACTATAAACTCTCGACTTTACTCTTCACATCCCCGTCATAAAATCTCACTGTTATATCTTCACCCTCTTTCACTTTTACCTTTCTCGAAATCAACTTGCCATCCTTTATTATATACGTAAAACCGCGCTTCAATGTTTGTTCGGGACTAATGCTATTCAGCAATTTTTCCTTGTTAAGCAAACTTTCTTTAACTCTCGATAATTTCTCTTTTGTAATTCTTTCAATGTCTTTCTGAATATCATCGGTTCTCATCTTATATTCATTCAGCATATCAACAGGCTTTTTGAAAAAATAACTGTTTTCTATATTTTCAAGAGAACTGTAATATACTTCAACCCTATCCTTAATATATATCTTAATATAATAATCAATTTGATTAATTCTTTCAAGTAATTCCTGCTTATCGGGAAAAATCATCTCCGCCGCTGCCGATGGTGTCGGTGCTCTTAAGTCAGCTACGAAATCGCAAATCGTGAAATCAGGCTCGTGTCCGATAGCACTTACGACCGGAACTCTCGAATTAAATACTTCCCTTGCAACGATTTCCTCGTTGAATGTCCACAAATCTTCCATCGAACCGCCGCCTCTTGCAACTACAATAATATCAAGATTATATTTTGCATTATTTGCCTGCCTGATTGCCCTGCAAACGTTTTCCGCTGAACCTGCTCCCTGCACGAGAGTCGGAAAAAGCAAAATTTTCGCGACAGGATATCTCTTTTTAGTAACATTCTTAAAATCCTGAATCACTGCTCCTGTTTCTGAAGTTACAATTCCTACCTTTTCAGGGAATTCGGGCAATTTTCTTTTCCTCTCGGATTCAAATAAACCCTCTTCCTGCAGTTTATCTTTTAATTTCTCAAATGCAGCCTGCAATTCACCGAGACCTGTTTTTTGCATATCGGTAACATCAATCTGGTATGTGCCCCGTGGTTCATACAATACAACTTTTCCTTTTATCAGTACCTTATCGCCATCCTGAGGATTGAAATTCAGATGATTGTACCTGAAGCTCCAGAGTGTTGCATTTATTTGTGAGGATTCGTCTTTGAGTATGAAATAGCAGTGACCTGAAGGTGTATGCCTTTTAAAATTGGATATTTCCGCAATTACGTATATAAATTTAAATTCGCTTTCGACGAGCGCTTTTAGCTCCCGCGTAAGCTCCGATATTGTTATCGGTTCTGTCATAACATTTTTAAACTAAAAACCCCGAGTCAATTCGGGGCTTTTGCTGGAAGAGCGGGACTCGAACCCGCAACCCTTCGGTTAACAGCCGAATGCTCCACCATTGAGCTATCTTCCAAAAGAATTACAAATATAATTCCCAAGATTTTAATTTTCAATGTCTTAATTTAAACATTATATCATTTCTTTATCAATTTATTCACGAGAAATTAATTTGTATTTTAATATTATGAAAGCAAAAAAGTTTAAAATCTACCTCGAATACAACGGCACGAACTATGCCGGATGGCAGAAACAAAAAAATGCTAAAACAATACAGGGTGTATTAATAGATACAATCAAGGATATTTTTAATAAATCAAAAGGCGAAAATAAATATATCGACCTGCAGGGCTCAGGAAGAACAGACAAAGGAGTTCACGCATATATGCAGGTTGCTCACCTCGAATGCGAAACAATGCTTGCACCGGAAATACTCAAATTCAAGATGAATGATTTGCTTCCTTCAGATATTAATATTCTTGAAATTGAAAAAACCCACAATAAATTCCATGCAAGACACTCGGCTATTTCACGTGAATATATTTACCGCATTTCAAAAAGACGTACTGCGTTCGAGAAAAAATTCGTATGGTGGATAAAAGATAATCTTGATGTGATTAAAATGAAATACGCAGCTGATATTTTAAAAGGTATGCACGATTTCCAATCATTCGCAGATAAAACCGATGAAGACCTGTCAACAAAAGTTTTAATTGAGGAAATCGGAATAACCGAAACCGGTAATTTAATTTTAATCAAAATAAAAGCATCACACTATCTTTGGAAAATGGTCAGAAGAATTGTCGGTGTACTTGTCGAAGTCGGAAGAAATAATTTAACCGAAAAAGATATAAGAAGATTTCTGGGTACTAAATCAGATGAACCTGCAAAATTCACAGCACCCCCATCGGGACTGTTTCTGGCAAAAGTTGAATATTAATTTACTGAATTTTTATCCCCGTATCACGCACTATAGGGTTGGTTTTAATCACCGGTTTTTGTTTTAAAATAAGTTCCTGATTTGCGGCTCGGAGTTTATCTGTTATTTTCACTGCTTCGACATATGCACTGTCATAAAGCATTCCATGTGACATTTTTTCTCTTTCTTTAAGCTCAAGTGCAATTGAATATTCTGTCTCCTCGCAGGTTATAGAGCCGTCAATCCAGATTTCATTTTCCGGAATGAAGTGATATGCCCTGTCATTCCCGCTGAATCCGAAATCGGGATATATATCTCTTCTTACGGCATATCCGTCAACAACCCATACTTTAACACCGCTTACAAATCTAAGCGGAACCCGGTAAATATTTTTTAGTTTTATCATATCCGGTAAATCTTCAATTTCCTGTGTTGAATCAAAATCAATCGGCGATACTCTCGGAAGTATTGATTCGTGAACTGAGGATACCTTCAAATAATCTCTTCTCATTACCAATTCCAGAGCAAGCGATGAATCGTGAGCATCAAAATAAGTCATTCCGAACCTCGCCATCAGGTTTCTTTCATTTATTTCGTGTGCAAGTGTTGTTTCGTATTCCTCCGATGAAATCGAATTATCAATCCAGATTTCATTTAACGGGACGAACGGATATCTCTGATCATTGCCGCCGTAAACAAACTCATTGAAAATATTTTTTCTTATTAATGCACCATCAACTATCCACACCTTAAATCCGTCTTTCTCTCCGCAATAATACCTGTAGACATTATCCCCGGCTGAAACGGGCGAATTCACTTTTTCTTTGCAGGAAGAGAGCAAGAAAGCAATTGAAATTAAAAGTAATAAATATTTTTTCATAAATTATTTTATTTTTCCTTTAGCATTCATGTAAAGCACAGTGCAGAAAATCGAACGCAATGAAAAATTAATTAATGAACCGAGAAGAAAAGTAAAGATAGTAATAACAAATAAACTATATGTAACAATTTCATCTTTCAATACCGAAGAAAATATTAATATCAGCAGTACAATAATAAAAGGCACCATCGAGACAAAAGATATTTTAAATTCACCTGACAAACTTCTTCCCCAGGACTTCTTAATCAGTTTTTGTGATTCTGCTATTGCTTCTTTAACGCCTTTATTTTCAAATACCATGACAGGAACAATAAAATATTTCACGAATGCCCAGGCAATTTCACCTGCATAAGCAAATGCTTTTGTTAATTTTAAATCAGCCAGCAGCCCCATCATGAAACTGAATACACCATCGAACAAAGCCCAGTTAATAATCAGATTCATTCTTTTAAATGCTTCCCTTGTTCCATCGGAAAATTTCGGCTTGCCTCCGTTCAGTGCAATCTTTGCACTTGCAACACTTGCAGTATTAAAAAAAACCACTATTGTATTAAACAGGAGATACCATAAAATTAATGCAAGTATAACAGCACCGCTCCCCTTCGAAATCATTATCAGCAGAACAAAAGATATTATGCTTAATAATGCACCTGTTATGGGATAAAATATAATTCCCGGATTTTTTTTGAAAATTTCTTTTGATGTGCTTACAATGTCAAGCTTATTTTTAAATACATCGTCTTCTCTTACTGTAATCTTCTTGAAAATCATATTATTTTATTATCAATTTAATTATTAAATAAAATTTGGATAATTCTTAGTTTATTTTTACGGTTGAATTACAAAAATAGATTCAATTATAATCAAACGCAACGAATTTACCGGTAAGGCTTTTATACGACCAGCTTCCTTCCATTAAATTCCATGTCTTATCCAGACTCACATTTATTTTTTCTTCCGACAAATTTCCTTTCATCGTCATAGATGCTTTTTCCTTATCATCTAATTGTTTACCTTCTAATATACCGCTGGCAATCGGGATGCTTTCAGTTAATACGTCAATTATTCTGAATTCCCCTGAAAATTTTTTATCATCTATATTTTTTATTTCCATATACCCGCTGAATAGCACTTTTGATTTCTCATTATCGAATAACAAAAACCTGTACTTTTTATCTTTCAAATGGTCGCTTCCGAACATATGCGCAAACATTGAACTGCACCCGTTTATCGTAATCAATAAAATTGTTAAAAGTATAAGAAATGCTGTTTTATATTTTCCCATCATTATTTTTTATTAATTTTTTGTGAATGCAAAAATTTTTCCGCTTGAGTAACCCGAACTCCAGTCCCCGCTTACCACATCTATGTATTTATGCAGATTCAGCTCTATATCACTGTAAAAAGATGTTCCTAATTTTAATTTTGCTTCCCCTGATGTCCAGTTTGCTTTTCCTATTATTCCCCCTTTGCTGTTGGGTAGAATGGAATTTATATTATAGGCAGTCTCGTAACTTCCGGTAACGGTTGAATCGTTTGACATATAGTATATAGTCATTGTTCCGTATGCCGAGATGCTGTTTTCATTTGATTTATACATTACAAAAAAATAATCACCCTCGCTGAACTGGTTGTCATTTATGACTGTACTTATAATAGACGAGCAGGAACTGAAAACAAGACAAATGAAAAATAAAGGAATAATTAAAAGCAGTAATTCGGTTTTCTTCATAATTAAATAGTAATAATTTTCCGATTTTATTAAAATTATTATAAAATATCATAAAATCAATATATTATTATGTGTTATTTATTTGTCTTATTTATGGATTTCTTAAATAAATTATAACGACTGAAATCTTTAATTTTTTATTAAATATCCAATCTTTTCCGTCTATAGAACCTAAAACTTCATTGACTTTGCAAATTAATACAAGTATTTTATTGTTTGTCTTTTTAATCGTTAAAATTACACGGAGTTAATATTTTGAAGAAAAATCTCACGAGGATTATCTTAACGTTTGTTTTTATTGCCGTAGCATTTATTTATCTATGGCCTACTTATAAAGATTACACTTTAAGTAAAGAACTGAACCAGCTGACAGGAAACGACAGTATTGAATATTTGAACAAAAATGCCGAAAAAATTCGTGATGCCAGGGACGGNNTGGAAGATTTGAAAAATGTATCTGAATCTTCAGATGAAAACATTTTGAAAATTTTAGAAGCAAAACTTGCAGAAAAGAATCTGACTTTAAAGAACTTTTACGGTGAAATGACCGAAGATGAATCTGCAATTGAAAAGAAACTGCAGGAAGCAATCGATAATGCAATCGATAGGGCTATCGGTGTTGTAAGAAACCGTGTCGACCGTTATGGTGTCGCCGAGCCGCAAATACAGAAAATCGGAAGCAAAAGAATTATAGTAGAACTTCCGGGCGTCAGTAACCCCGAAGACGTAAGAAAACTTCTTAAAGGTACTGCCCTTCTTAC
>PMIW01000147.1 GCA_003158365.1 Ignavibacteriota bacterium
GGTTAAACGGATTCGGATAATTCTGTGAAAGTGAGAATTTATCGGCAACTGTGCTGATTGGTTTTATTCCTACCATGCTGCTCCAGTTTGTTGAAACACTGATACCATCAATTACCAAAGTCGGAGATGATGCGGCAGAACCCTGTCTCAAACCGAGTCTTCCTAAACTCGATGCGTCTGATACTGTTCCTGTAACCGGTCCTAAAGTGGGTGTTGTCGGTTCAGTAGAAGGAAATGATGTATTAAATACATAGAAACTCATTTCATCGTCAGTTCCTGATCCTGTAAGAAATTTATATTTAAATACAACTAAATATGTTGTATGCAACTGAAAAATGGATGTGGTATATACAATTGGTCCACCCGATGCAGCACCTTTGCTGATTCCAAATAAGAGTCCGACACCTGATGTATCTTTAATATAAAATCTTGAAGTATATAAAGTTGTTGAAGTTGGGGGTAATAATGCGATAAAATAATCACCCGTTTTGACAGTATCTACATTTACCATGAATGATACATAAATTGAACCTGAAGTGATACTATCACCTGTTAATTGCTGATAATAATCTTCACCTGTACTGCTCATTCTTGCAGAAAGCCCGATACCGGATAAAGCATAGTTTGTAAAAGTTAAACCAGGGGAAACTATTTTTATCGGATTTGTTGGTCCGCCGCTGAATTCCGTCCAGCCGTGTGAGCCAAGTGTATCGTTTGCAGGATAGTTAAAATTTTCAGTAAGTCGGACCTGAGCACTTACTCCAAGATAAAAAGCGAAGACAAAAAGAATTACAACAGAAATTTTTGATTTCATA
Organism: Ignavibacteriota bacterium; assembly: GCA_003158365.1. GTDB lineage: Bacteria > Bacteroidota > Ignavibacteria > Tepidaquicellales > Tepidaquicellaceae > FEN-1279. Next base: position 816 of record PMIW01000147.1, read on the forward strand.
ATTATTAATTTTTTATATTTTTTAAAGATTAAATGAATTTAATATGTTTTTATCAAAAATACTATGCGAAATTTAATTCAATTTTATGAAAACGTAAAGAAATTAATATGATTTAAATGCAGATTTATCAGTCATTAATTCCCGATTTCACGAATTTAATAAAGTATAAAACCAGTATTACCGCACCGGCAAACGAAAAAAGAAAAGTTACCTGAGGATTAAAGGCACTCCATAATAATCCTGCGATAAGACTCGCTAAAAGAGTAAATACACTTCCCAGACCCGTATAAAAACCAATTGCCGTCGCAGTATCATTTTTCTCTGCTATAATGCTTATCCATGCTTTTGATATACTTTCCGTAGCAGATGCATATAAACCGTAAATGAAAAACAGAATAAAAATAATAACTAATGAAGGTTGAAATGCCATTCCGCCGTAAACAACAGCAAACAATATCAATCCGAGGCAGAATACTTTTTTCAATCCAAGCTTATCTGCAAGTATTCCCATCGGATAAGATGTCACTGCATAAACAAAATTGTAAAAAATATAAACTAAAATTACTTCAGTATTCGTATACCCAATATATTTTATAAGCAATAGAAGAAAAATATCGGAAGAATTAATAAGTGAGAAAAATAAGAGACCAATAACAAGTTTTTTGTAATCATTGCCTGCGATTTTCCAGTATTTTAAAAATGCAAAAAAGTCTTTTGATGTAATGCTTGGGTTTGCTTCCTGTTTTTTTTCTTTCAGCAAAAATGTCATTGAAATAGCAAGAAGCCCGGGAATAAAAGCGATTAAAAATATCAATTTGAAATTATCAGGAAATAACCATATTAACAATAGTGCTCCCGCAGGACCAATCATTGCTCCGGCAGTATCCATAGCCCTATGCAGTCCGAATATTCTGCCCTTTGTTTCAGGTGTTGATTCCGAAGATAAAATTGCGTCCCTTGCCGAAGTCCTGATACCTTTTCCAAGCCTGTCAATTGTTCGTGCACCGAATATCCACAGCGGAAATGTAAAAACCGCCAGCAAGGGTTTTGAAAGAGCACTCAGAAGATATCCGAGCTTTACAAAAGGAATGCGTTTGCCTAACCTGTCGGATAAATTTCCGAAATACCCCTTGCTGAATCCCGCTGTTCCCTCCGCAAAACCTTCTAGTATCCCGATAAGCAATGCCGTAAAGCCGATTGATTTTAAGTAAATCGGCATGACAGGGTAAAGCATTTCGCTTGCTATATCCGTGAAAAGGCTTACCAGGCTTAAAATCCAGACGGTTTTACTGATTTTTATTTTCAAGTATTAAAAAATTAATAATTGTACATTGAGCATTGTACATAGAAGATTTATTTACCAATTCCATAATATACAAATTTCTTTTCTTTAAGAAGTTTCGGATTGTATATATTTCTTCCGTCGAATATGACTGGAGTTTTCATAATTGATTTCATTTTATCAAAATCAGGTTTTCTGAATTCATTCCATTCTGTTACAACTATAAGGGCATCAACATCTTTTAACGAATCATAATAATTTTCAAAGAATTTCAGTTTACTTGATTTTCTTTTAAAAAACGGTCTTGCTTTTTCATTTGCAACGGGGTCGGACACGTTCACCGAACCTCCATCTTCGAGTATTTTCTGTGCTATTGCAATAGCGGGAGATTCCCTTACGTCATCTGTTTTTGGTTTGAAAGACAGGCCCCATATTGCAAATTTTTTACCTGATAATTTTTCGCCAAAGTGCCGTTTAATTTTATGCAATAACATCAATTTCTGCCTGTAGTTTATTTCCTCAACTGCTTTTAACAGTTTAAAATCTATACCGTTATCGTCTCCTGTCTTGATAAGTGCCTTTATATCTTTCGGAAAACAACTTCCCCCGTAGCCAACTCCTGCAAATAAAAACTTTTCTCCAATTCTGTTATCGGTACCAATTCCTGTTCTAACGGAATCAATGTTTGCACCTGTTTTTTCGCAAAGCAGGGCAATATCATTCATAAAAGATATTCTCGTAGCCAGCATTGCATTTGCGGCGTATTTTGTTATTTCTGCACTCTTCTCATCCATGGTAATTATCCTGTTGGAAGTCCTCATAAATGCAGAATACAGGTCTTTAATAATGTCGATTGCTTTATTTGATGAGGAGCCAATTACAACTCTGTCGGGAGACATAAAATCCATTACAGCATTTCCCTCTTTAAGAAATTCGGGATTATAAACGTAGTTAATTTTATGAACTGAATTGATACTGAAAATATTTCTTATTTTTTCTCCCGTACCCACAGGAATCGTACTTTTTGCAACAATGATTTTACCTTCCTGCAAAATTAACGCAATTTCCCTGGCGGCAGAAATCACCCTTGAAACATCTGCGGTACCATCATCCCCTTGCGGCGTCGGAAGACAAAGAAAAATTATTTCCGAACTGTTTACAACTTCTTTCAAATCCATTGTAAAGCCAAGTCTTTCTTCCTTTATATTTTTTCTGAGTAATTCTTCGAGAAGAGGTTCATAAATTGGGCATTTGCCGTTTTTCAGGCTTTCGATTATTTCCGGATTATTATCCATGCAGATAACATCGTTGCCGCTTTCTGCAAAACAGGTTCCGGTTACAAGGCCAACATATCCTGTACCGATAATTCCTAATTTCATAGCCCGGTATTAAATTTGAAGTTCTCTTTTACGGAATAATAGAATCCAATCACGAGCAAAGCAATAAATCCGAGTAAATGACTTACAGTAGCATAACCCAGAGCAGTTTCGGGATTAACACCAAAAATATTTACAAGTGCCATTTTAGTGAACAAATGGAATGTGCCCGCTGAATTTCCCGGCAGCGGTAGAGTCTGTGCAAATGACATCATTACGAGAATTAAATTTGCATCTATAAATGTAAGATTAATATCAAATGCAAAAAATGCAACGTATGTCGAGAAGGCATACGAGACCCACAATGCTATCGTTAACAAAAAAATCTTGAAATAATATTTCGGATATTTTATAAATAAAAACCCGTTTATTAATGATATAAAAATCTTATGGATTTTTTCCTGATATTTAAAAGGTAATATTTTAGATGTAATTTTCTCAACGATAATTTCCGTTTTTTCCAGATTGAAAAGCATTAATACTACAATCAGAACGAACAAAAGGATTGCAATTGAAAAGTAAAGAGATATCATTTCAATATTATATTCTCCGAATGTATCCGTTATCTTTTGCCTGTAATATAAAATGCACAATCCGAACGCAATAAACATCGAAAGCATATCAAATATTCTTTCCGCAACAATTGTTCCGAATGCGGAAGCTTTTGAGATACCCTCTTTTTTTGCAAGTAGTACAGGCCTTGAAACTTCTCCGGCTCTCGGTATCAGTGCATTCATCATATAACCAATCATAACGGTGGAGAAAAGGTTTTTCATGCTGATATTTTCTTTAAGGGGATTCAGTAAGTATTTCCATCTCAATGCCCTGATATAACTCCCGAATATTGCACCTATTAAAACACTAAAAATGGAATAAATATATTTTGTTTTTTTAAGCTCGGTAAGCAATCCGTTCAGGTCGATTCCCCTGAATGCAAGATACATAAAGAATACCAGAAGTATCATCAAAACTGAGAAACGCAATATTTTCTTTAATTTCGGCATTAATAGTCAGTAAAACTCATTAAATAGGCAAATAAATATTTCATTAAAAAAAATACCAGTAGCAGATTTTACTTGAGAAAAAAACTACCGGTATAAAATCAAAAATAAAAAAACTCCCGTTTATGTTAATTTATAATTCAGTCCGTAATCAATTGCGTAAGTCTATTACTTCAACACCTTCGGGCGGAGAAAAAGTAAATTTTGATGAAGCCAGACCTGCATCGAGAGTAATTTTTTTAAGAGAATAAGTTGTACTCGATTCCGAAGAATTTATAGTGATTTTTCTTATCAAATTTTCTTCCTTATCAACCCAGATTTTTGCGGATTTGACCGAGCCTTTATGTCTCGGGGACAGCTTCAATACATAACAATCCGACCCTGAAATTGTTTCGGAGCCGTCTAGGTCCGAATAAAAATTCTCGGGATAATTAAATAAAAACTTATTCGGGGAAAATGTATTTCCGTCGTTTTTATAATTATCTATTACAACCTGTTTTTTCTTTTTGGAATATGACCAAGAGGTCACGCCATCTGTTACAATTGTTTCATTTTTGGACTCTATCCTGTATTTATCCTCTTTCTGAATATAAATGATGCCTGAAGAGGACTGTGTGCTGCCTGAAGAATATTTAACCGATTGCGAATATGTTGCCTGGGCGTCCTTGGTACTGTTATACTTGGACTGCACATTTTTGATAATTTCCTGGGCATCCTGAGAATAAACAGCATTTACAAAAAATGAGAGAAATATTACAATAGAAATTTTTAATATATTCATTATAATTACTAATTTTTAAAGATATTAATTAAGTTAAGCAATTATAGAAGTTTTTTCAATTCAAAATTACTTATCATAAACAGGGGGGGACCAGTTCTTTTTCTTATAAGATGTAAGCTCAAGCGTGACACTGCCGATTGAGACATTAAATTTTGCTTTAAGGGGTACGCGCGCATCATCATCTGATAACCACCCCACGAATTCTCCGGTCAAACCGAATACCCCCTTGAAGTGAGCAGTACCGAGAATTTTTATTGCCGACATGTCATAACTTTTTAAATCGCTCGATACGACATCTTTATTCATATTAAACGAATAGTTTACGGTCGATTCCTGTGAATTAATATATACAGGAACAATGTAGTTTTTGTTAACCAAAGAATGCAGTCTGGCATTGTAAAATAATGACAACCCGTCCTGAAATCTTTTATTCGCATCGATTTTTATTTCCTTGCTTTCTTCATTCTGAAAATTCCTGTCGCTTTTTGCTATTATAACTCCTTTTTCATAATCAAAAGTATAATCAATATGGTTAATGTCTTTTTCCTTAAATTCTGAAGAATAAAACCTATAAGAATAAATCGAGTCTCTTATGTTTATAATCGTAGATTCAAAAAAATAATTTATTTTAACAAGCGGCAGGGCTTCATAATTTTTAAGCTCTGCCGTTGTCGTATATTTTTTTGTACTTGCGTCAAAACTGGATATTTTAAATTTTACTTCTCCGAGCTTTATAAAGCCATAATATACCTTATACGTAAGTTCTTCGCCGACTTCAAGCATTTTATTTTCAGCAAAGGAATTACAGGTTAATAATAATATCAGTAATATGTAATTAATTATTTTCACAAACAATTAATCCATTTTCATTAATTTTATTGCTTCATAAAACAAGCTCAGTGCTTTCTGAACCTGTTCATCATTGCTTATAAACACAGCATAATTACCTTCATTACCCCACAGGTCTCTTGCAATCTGGCTTTTAATGGAAATCTTGATGAAATCAATATCCCTGTTGAATGCGGTATTATCGAATTCCACTTTTCTTTTTCCGGCAAGCTCTTTCAGATTACTTAACATATTATCATCAACATTAAACTTATCCCTGAATTCTATATATGTTTTATAATTATTTTCAATACTTTTCCTGTTTGAAGCCAGGTAATTTTCAACAAATTCATAAAACAAATTCAGCCTTCTCAACTGCACCGTATAAGAAGTCAGTGTATCGAGTTTTACAAAATAATCGGGAGTTATTCCGCCTCCGCCGTAAACAGTTCTTCCTTTTGATGTTTTATACTCCGGACGCGTTGTATCTTTCGTATTATTCATGTCTTTATCGTGTAATATGTTCTCGCCTTCGAGTGTATCGAGCTTCATAGAATGCATGTATTTTCCGCCTTCATAAGGTTTCTGAATCAAACGGCCCGAAGGGGTATAATATCTTGCGGTAGTAACTCTGAATGCCGATCCGTCGAATAAATCGAACTGCCTCTGAACAAGACCTTTTCCAAATGTTGTTTCTCCGACAATCAGACCCCTGTCCAGATCCTGAATTGCACCCGCCAAAATCTCGCTTGCAGATGCCGAGCCTTCATTGACTAGCAGTATCAAAGGAAGTTCGGTAAAACTACCTCCTGTGGAATTATATACTTCTTCAAATTCTTTGGTTCTGCTTTTTGTAAATACAATCTTCTTTCCTTTTGGAATAAATTCACTGGAAATCCTGAATGCCTGTTCAAGGTAACCACCCGGGTTGCCCCTTATATCGAGCATAAGCATCTTCATTCCCTGTCCCTTTAATTTATTCATGGCCTGCATGAATTCATCATATGTGGTTGCAGCAAATCTTGACATTCTTAAATATCCGACATCACTGTTTATCATGAACGAGGCATCTACACTGTATAAAGGTATTTTATCTCTTGTTATTTCAAAATCAATAACTTTATTATTTCCGTATCTTACAATAGAGACAATTACTTTTGTCCCTTTCGGACCTCGCAGTCTTTTCGGCACATCTTCCCTTGAAATTTTTATGCAAGCTTCCCCGTCAATTTTAACAATTTTATCTCCTGCAAGTATCCCAAGCTTTTCGGAAGGACCTCCGCTGATTGGTGATACAACCGTTAGGGTATCATTAATTATGTCAAATTCGACACCGATTCCGTCAAAGCTGCCCTGAAAATCTTCGTTTACTCTTTTCAATTGTTCCTGGCTGATATACGTGGAGTGCGGATCTAATTCATCCAGCATTCCCCTTATTGCTGCCTCGGTAAGTTTTTGCGTGTCGATATTATCAACATAGTATCTCGATGTAATACCCAGTACATCAGCGAATTTTTTTACCTGGTCAGATACCTTATCATCGGAAATTGCATTTTGAATTTTCATCCCTGCTACTATACCTATCACCAACAGTACTAAAAATAACGGGACAATTAATTTTTTGTGAATCATAGTTTTATTATATTTTCTTATAAGTTAATACAAAAATAATTAAATTTAGTTCCATAAAATCATCATATTAAATATTTAAATCAAATTAATATGATAATTTCTTATTAATCCTAGCAAATCTACATTAACCCCTGAAAAATAACAACCACAAAAGAAAATAAAACGGTAATAAAATTGTCAGAGAATAACCCAGATAACCGGGAAAACCCGGTATTTTTCCTTTAGGAAATTTATGTTCTGTTATGGATTTCACCATAAAATTGGGTCCGTTACCTATATAAGTCATTGCACCGAAAAATACGGATGAAACCGATATTGCAACTGCATATACATTTCCCTGAAGTAGAAATTTTACCATATCTGTATGTACGTTAATATCATATCCATTGTTAGCCATTACAACAGTAAGAAAATTTAAATAAGCAGGGGCATTATCAAGAAAACTGGTCAGGAATCCGCATCCCCAGAAGAAATCTCCTGCATCACTTAATCCGAACGATTTCGAATATTCACTTAATAACTGCAATGCCGGAATTATGGTCACGAATATTCCAAAAAATAAAATTGCAACTTCCTTAATCGGCTTGAAATTAAATTTATTTGACTCGTGAATATTTTTCGGGGTTATCTTATATGAAACGATTGCAGTCAGGAGCATTATTCCTTCTCTCAAAAATACGGGTGTTGTGATGAAAACCGCTCCTATAATAATACCAAGCGGAATCAGGTTTAACAATCCTCCGTATCTTACGTTCTCTCCTTTTTTCCCTATTTCCTCTTTCAGGTTTTGCTTTATTTTACTGAAATTATTTCTGTCGATAAAATAAAAGAGTGACAATAAATATGCGTTTGTAATCAACCAAAAAATAAACAGATTTTGTGTTACCCAGAAAAACGGAATACCTTTTAAATATCCGAGAAAAAGCGGGGGGTCGCCGACCGGTGATAAAGAACCTCCTGTATTGCAGACTATAAAGATAAAAAAGACCAGATGATACGGTCTGAACCTGTATTCATTCGAACTTAGAAACGGTCTTACAAGAAGCATTGCTGCACCTGTCGTTCCGAAAATGTTCGCAATCAATGCTCCGAATGCGAGAAGGAGCAAATTGCTCAGAGGTGTTGCCTTCCCGCTTATTCTCAGGAATATGCCACCCGATATTACGTACAGGCTAAAGAGCAATACGATAAAACTAAAATAATCCTCAAGAGATATAATTAGCTTTAAAGACTGACCTGATAAAAAATAATATATAATAATTATGAGTGCAAGAATAACAGAAACGAACGGATAATTCTTATCCCACCATTTTTTATTTGCAAATGGAGCTATTGCTATTGCTCCAAGCAACAATATAAATGGCAATATTAAAATTATCCGGCTGAACAAGAATTACAAATTTTTTACATTAAAAAAGGAGTGTTTTAAAAAAAACACTCCCTGAATATTTTTCGATTTAAAATTATTTTTTTTCTATACTTCTTTGAAGCTCATAAGCTTTTGCATTTTCAAAATTCACCAATACTTTTTTCACACCGTTCTCTGTAAGCTTGAGAAACGTATTAGGATGAACGCCAATCCATACGATAAACAGAAGTAAAGGGAGCATATAAGATAACTCCAGCTTACTGATATCCTTCAAATCTTTGTTCTTTTCATTTTCTATGGGACCGAGCATAACCCTCTGGTAGAGCCATAGTAAATAAACGGCAGACAATATCACTGCCGTTGAAGCAAAGATAGTATATAAATTTGAATGCAGATTCGGGGAATTATATGAACCGACCAGTATAAGGAATTCACCCACAAATCCGTTCAATCCCGGCAATCCGATAGATGACAGGCAGACAATTAAAAATATTGCTGAAAACACAGGCATCACTTTCATCAATCCTCCGAATTCGGAAATTTCTTTTGTATGGCGTCTTTCATAAATCATCCCTACAATAAGGAATAAAGCACCTGTAGATAACCCGTGGTTTACCATTTGCAATATACTTCCCTGCAATGCTTCCTGCGTAACTGCAAATGTACCAAGCACAATAAATCCAAGATGGCTCACGGATGAATAGGCAATCAGCTTCTTCATATCTTTCTGAACAATTGAAAGAAGTGCTCCGTATATAATTCCTATTACCGCAAGGACTGCGATGTAAGGCGTAAGTTTAATAAACGCAGCGGGAAATAGTGTCAAAGAAAATCTTATTAATCCGTATGTTCCCATTTTTAAAAGCAATGCCGCCAGAATTACGCTGCCTGCTGTCGGTGCCTGAACGTGTGCATCGGGAAGCCAGGTATGGAACGGAAAGAGAGGGACCTTTATCAGGAATCCCAGTGAAAACAGAATGAATAGAAATATTTGTTTATCAAGAGGAATATAAATCGAATTAGTTGCAAGTGTGGTTATATCCATCGAAACTGATCCGGTTACAAGCTGGCACTGGAATGCAAGCCATATGATTCCAATTAAGAGCAATACGCTTCCGAACATTGTATATATAAAAAACTTAACTGTTGCATAAATTCTGTTTTCCGAGCCCCAGATTCCAATCAGGAAGTACATCGGAATAAGTATGAATTCCCAGAATACATAAAATAAAATCATATCCAGCGAAGCAAAAACACCTATAAGAGCGCCTTCAAGTAAGAGCAGCAGAAAATAAAACTCTTTGCGTCTAATTTTTACGGTGTTCCAGGATGCAAGGATGCTTACCGGCATGATAAGAGTCGTAAGTAAAATAAGCAGAAGCGAGAGCCCGTCTATTCCGACTTTATAATATGAATTCAGAAAAATTATCCACGCAAATTTTTCCACAAACTGGTAATCCTGCAAATCAGGGTTAAACCCAAAATACAGGAATACTGAAAGGCAGAAAACGATAATAGAAACTACTACTGAATAAATTTTTATTGATTTTCCGGCTTCCCTTTTGAAAAACAAAAGAGGAATTGAAAACAGAACAGGGAAAAAAATTAATATGCTTAAAAAATGTTCCTGCAAAATCTTTTAATAAAATTTAATGTAAAAATTAACCTTTCATTCTTAATCCTTTTTCTTCGTTGATAAATATCCATCCGACTACCTTGCCGATATTTATTTCCTTGAAATTATCCCAGTAATCAATGTTGAATACGTATCTAGAACTAAAAGAATCATCCTGAAGCTTATTTGTATCATTTATAATGCTTGTAAATCTTTCCTTCCAGAATTTCCAGTTTTTTTCTCTAAGGTCGAACCATCCGTCACAAGCCCATTTATCAATCTTTTCCTTTGATATATTGATTATGTCTCCTTCGGCTTTGGAAGGGATAATTACCAGCGGTCCCCTCAAAAGTTCTTTACCGTCAGGTAATAAAATTGGAACACCTATGGAAACAATTTCATTCCTTAATTTGGCATTCTTTATTAAATAACTGTAGACTTTTTTCGAAACATTCGCAGGTTTATCTTTCAGGAAACTATTGAAACTTTTATAAATCAATTTTATCAGATGAGCTTCATATAATAACTTCGAAAGACGAGGGGGACCGAGCATTTCAAAAGCCACCGAATGTGTATTGTGTTTTTTCTCGAGTTCTTTGATTTTCTTGGCAGCACTGTGCTGCAGGAATCCTGCCCTGTATGAAGGTTCCATTGCCGATGAATCGAGTGCACTGATAATATCGTTACCTGTATTTCCGCCCGTCAGTTCCCTGTAAATGTTTTCCGCGATTTCCTCAGGTGTGACAAATTCCATCTGGCCGTTTGTTGTAATAGCTTCAAACTCACCGCTTGAAAAGATTCCGTTTTCACCTGTATCGATATATACCGTCTTAAAATTTCCCGCATTTTTAAATTTCCTGCCGGTGACTCTTTCAAATTTATCCTGCAGTTTTATTTTTTCGCCGAGTTTTATATCATAAAGCTGAATCGGTTTTCCTGCTCTTTTAATATCGCCGTAAGTTATTCTCTTCCATGCAATAGCTGCCGTAGGTTTTATTTCTTTTATGCATGGACCGTTCGGTGTTCTTGCCATCAGGAAAAGAAGCAGTGTATGAGCCCCTGCAACCGAAGACTTGCTTAATAATACTCTGGAGGGTTTTTCCTCGCTGTGCGTGAACGGTATATTCAGGCCCATTCCGCCTGTTCCGCTTGTACCGACTTTAAAATAATATTTCGTATCAAACTTTACCATTGAATTGTAAAGAATCTGCACGTGTCTGATTAGCTGAGGCACATAAGATGTGCAGATTAATTTTTCCACACCGTTTAACAATGCGTCATAATCCTTCTTTTTCTTATTATCCGTAATTTTTAAAACATCCTGGTAGGAGCTGTAAATATTCTGATAAGCAATTCCCGTTGCAGTATTAATGCAATCGATAATTATATCGGGCTTGAATTTATCCAGCATCTTGTAAATGCAGGTTTCCTTCAGCATCTTATCATCAAGTTCTTCTACCATATCGTGTATCATTTTTCTTCTTCTTACAGGGTCTTCGAGTAATTCATTTCTGTTCAAATCCTTAAATTCATTCCTTATGAATATATTTCCCCAGAAAGGAACGAACAGATTTTTCATTCCCGTTTCCTTATTAAGTCCTTCGCAAATACTTACCGCTTCGTGTTTTAATAAGGACGTCAGAATTACCTGTTTAGGTTTTCCTTCGACAATTCTCCTTGCCATTGCAGAACCTACGAGACCCCAACCGCCTAAAATCAGAACTTTTTTGTTTTTTATATCCATTATATTATTTTATTGAGATTGAGAATAAGTTATAATTTAATTTAATATTCGGCGAAATGTTTTCGCTGTATAATCTGTCTGTTATTTCCTTATGTAATTTGTTGGTTTTTCTGAAACCGAGTTTTTTCAGCAGTTGTTCGGCGAGCCTGTTATTATTGTTGGCGTAGGCAATAATATACCCGAATAGTTTATTGCTCACCAGATAATCAATTAATATTTTAGTTACCTGCAGCCCTGTTTCAAATCCGCGAAAACCCTTTGCCAGCACTATAGAAAGCTCACATACAGTACTGCAGTCAATTCTTGTTTTATAGCATATATATCCCGCGTATTTCCCTTTTGATTTTATCACATACCATACTTCACATCCCGGACTGACCTTCGACTCCACCCATTTTATTACTTTTGATTTTGATTTGAATTTTAAATATTCCGGATTGATAAAACCTTTTACTATTTCTTCATTAAAAATTGAATGGACCAAATCATAAAGTTTTTCATCACCTGTTTTGAATCTTACCAGGTCAAAGTTAGTCCCTCTGATTATCTTTTTCAATATTCTATCTTAAAGTATTATGAGTAAAAAAGCAAAAAGAAAATAATTTAATCTAATGTATTTCAGATAAAACTGCAGAGCAAATTAAAGAAGTTACATGAATAAATAAGGTTTCCAGTCATCTTCAACATCACCTGCAAAGTTCTTGATAAATGTGATGTGAGACGGCTTTTTCGGTTTCGAGCGCAGTGCCATTCTTGAATCCTCCGGTGCCCTGTCCCCTTTTTTGTTATTACACTTTATACAGGCCGTAACCAGGTTTTCCCACGTTTCATCACCGCCTTTTGATTTCGGTATAATGTGGTCAATTGTCAGATTTACAGTTGAACCGCAATACTGGCACTTATGATTATCACGCCTGAGTATGTTTTTACGGGATAAAATTATTTTTTTATACGGAACTCTGACAAAAACAGATAACCTGACTATACTCGGAAATTCGTATGACCTGTATACTGACCTTATTCTCTTTCCATCGAGACAACTAATTATTTCAGCTTTCCCTAAATAAGCTAAAACTACTGCTCTCCATACATTGCAGATTGTAATAGGTTCGTAGTTTTGATTAAGAACCAAAACCTTACCGTTTAAAAGGTTTGCTTTATTATGTTTTCTATTTGAAGTCTCTGAATCGTGGAAGACAATTACCCTCCTTAAATATATTAATCTATAAATTTAATTATATTTTAGTATATAATCAACTAATTAAAAATAACTATGTCAGACCGGGTTTACACTTCCGTATTTTTTCTTAAAAATATTCATATCATCCAGTATTTTCATCAATTCCTTTACCTGTTTTGCTGAATTCAGCACCAATTTCAGTTCAGCTTCATTAAGTTTTAATTCTATTATTTTTTCAATTCCGTTTTTACCGAGAACCACGGGTACTCCTAGGTGTAAATCCTTTAATCCGTATTCACCGTTCAGTGCCGCACATACGGGAAACACTCTTCTTGAATTTTTAACTATAGCTTCCACCATCTGAGCCGCTGCAGCACCGGGGGCATACCAGGCAGATGTACCCATAAGGTTAACAAGTTCTGTTCCGCCTTTTTTAGTCCTATCAATAATAACATTCAGCTTATCATCGGATAAAAATTCAGTAACAGGAATCCCAGCAACCGTTGTATATCTCGGAAGCGGTACCATAGAATCCCCGTGTCCACCCATCAATATAGCGTGAATGCTTTTAGGAGATATATTCAGTTCTTTTGCAATAAAAGATTTATACCTTGCAGTATCAAGAAGTCCTGCCATGCCGAAAACCTTGCTGGATTCTTTTCCGGATGCAAGGAAAGCAGCATATGTCATTACGTCGAGCGGATTTGATACAATTACCAAAATTGCGTCAGGAGAATATTTAACAACATTTTCAGTTACTTCCTTAACTATAATGGCATTTGTGTGTATCAAATCATCGCGGCTCATTCCGGGTTTTCTGGGTAAACCTGCGGTGATAACAACGACATCTGAATCTTTTGTTGCGGAATAATCTTTGCTCACGCCTTCCACTCTTGTATCGAAGCTCTGTATAGCCGATGCCTGCCATATATCCAGTGCCTTGCCCTGCGTGACACCTTCTTTTACGTCTAAAATTATAATTTCTTCGGCAATTTCTTTTTCGGCCATTTCAGTTGCACAGGCAGTACCAACATTACCTGCACCCACTACTGTTATTTTCATTTTAAATCAATTTTAAATTCAAAAAAAATGCCACCTGAAAGATGGCATTAAAATTATACTGAATATTCCGGTTTTTTTTATTTTAAAAATTTTAAAACCTTGCTTAAAAATTCAATATCACCTTCGAGGTCCTGAATTGATTTATTATTTACAATAATAAAATCCGATTTTTCAATTTTATGTTTCTCATCAAGCTGAAACTTCATTATTCTTTCAACTTCAGTTCTTTTAGCACCGTCCCTCATCATAATCCTGTCAAGTCTGTTCTTTTTATTTGAATAAACCATTATTACATAATCCAGGTATTTATAAAATGATGTATCAAACACAAGTGCCGATTCGATTAAAATAATTTTATCTCTCGTTTTTTTTATTTCTGCCATCAGGTATTTAATCACAACCGGATGAACCAAATCGTTAATTTTCTGGAAATTCTTTTTGCTTGCAAAAACTTTTGCTCTTAATTTTGATAAGCTTATAACACCCTGAAAATTAAGGATATCTTTTCCAAAAGCTTTTACTACCATCTTGGCAAGGTTCGTATCTTTCTTGTAAAGTTCCTTTGCTTTTAAATCTGCAAAAATTACTTTGTATCCTTTTTTATGCAACTGCCTGCAAACTTCGGATTTTCCAGAACCAATTCCACCTGTAATACCTATTAAAACTTTCCCTTTTATTTTACTCATACAAAATTTCCGTTTTAATTATCTGTATAATATAAAAAAAAAGACTATTTGAAACAAGTATAGAATAGGGATGAGGAAAATAGTAAGGTTTAAATTTATTGATGTGTGTTTTTGGGATTATATTTTGATTTTTCGTAATTGATAAGTTTATGAATTTT